>JBKEBG010000101.1:0-14299 GCA_047972985.1 Arachnia sp. | reverse complement strand
CGCAGCCCAGGCGATCGACCGCTCGGGCGTGGCACCCGCGGAGCTCGATTGCGTCATCTCGGCATGTGCCGCCGGCATCCAGCCGATCCCTTGCACCGCGGCGCTGGTGATGGAACAGGTGGCGCCGAAGGCACCTGCTGCAGCGCTCGACATCAACACCACATGCACCAGCTTCATCACAGCCCTCGACATCGCCTCGCGGTTCCTGGCCGACGGTCAGTACAGCAATATCCTGATCGTGGCCGGCGACGTCGGGACTCGTTTTCTCAGTCCCGAGCGGCGGGAGAGCTATGAGCTCTTCTCCGACGCGGCGGCCGCAGTCGTGGTGAGCTCCGTGGCCGGCGCCCCGGGTGCGCCTGGCGTGATCGCCAGCCTGCAGCAGACGTGGCCGGAGCACGCCCACGACACCGAGCTGCGCGGTGGGCTATCGCTGCACCCAGCCCAGTCCTACCCCGACGGCGACCCAGCCGACTACCTGTTTGACATGCATCCCAGAAGAACGCTGACCAGCATGCTTGCAGTGCTGCCCGGCTTCTTCGCCAGGTTCTTCACCGAGACTGGCCTCGATGTATCGGACTTCTCAGCGGTGATCCCGCATCAGGCGAGCCCCGCGTTGTCCCTGGCGATGCGCCGGATCGGCATCCCGATCGGCAGGTACATCGACCGGGTCGCCGAGTACGGCAACATGGTCTCGGCCTCGGTGCCCTACACGTTGGTCCGCAGCCTGGACCAGGGGCTGGTCACACGCGGCGAAACCGTGCTGCTGTGCGGAACTGCGGCAGGATTGACCGCCAACTGTCTAGCGCTGCGTGTGTGACGGTTCCCACCCTGCTGGGACAGTAACCGGCCCACCTGCGGGCCGGGCCCATTCACCCCTTTAGCGATAATGACTCTTGTTATACTCTCGTGGGTATCGGCCCTCCAGAGAGGAACAAATGACCACCACCTCTACCATCGATGAGCGCGTCCCGGTGACAGTCCTCACCGGATTCCTCGGCTCGGGCAAGACAACGCTGCTCAATCGGATCCTGACCGAGGAACACGGCCAGCGGATTGCCGTGATCGAGAACGAGTACGGCGAGGTCGGCATTGATGACGCCCTGGTCTACGACTCGGACGAAGAGATCTTCGAGATGAACAACGGATGCATCTGCTGCACTGTGCGCGGCGACCTGATCCGGATCCTCGGCACGCTGATGAAACGCACCGACGCCTTCGACAGGATCCTGATCGAGACAACCGGCCTCGCCGACCCGGCCCCTGTCGCTCAGACCTTCTTCGTTGATCCGGAGCTGCGGGAGTCATTGAAACTCGACGCCATCGTGACGATGGTCGACGCCAAGCACATCTTGGAGCACCTGGAGGAGGAGAAGCCCGAAGGTGTCGAGAACGAGGCTGTCGAACAGGTCGCCTTCGCCGACCGTCTGGTACTGAACAAGACCGACCTGGTGGGTGAGGCCGAGTTGAACCAGGTCGTGGACCGGCTTCGTGCGGTCAACGCAGTGGCCGACATCCTGCCCACCGAGCACGCCCACATCGACCTGGACCGCGTGCTCGACGTGGGTGCCTTCGCCCTGGACCGGGTACTGGAGACCGATCCGACATTCCTCACCGAGACCGACCATCAACACGACCTGACGATCAGCTCGGTCGGCATCGAGATCGAGGACACCGTCGAGGTGGACAAGCTCAACGCCTGGCTGGGCACGCTGCTGGGCGAACGTGGCGTCGACATCTTCCGCTCGAAGGGCATCCTCAACATCCGCGGGCTCGACTCCCAGTACGTCTTCCAGGGCGTCCACATGCTCTTCGACGGCGCCGAAGGGCGCCCCTGGGGCCCCGAGGAGAAGCGCGTCAACCGGCTGGTCTTCATAGGCCGCAATCTCGACCGCGAGACCCTTGAGTCGGAGTTCCGCGCCTGCCTGACCGGCTCGAATCGATGACCGATGGCACCGCTGTGGCCGCCGGTACGCAGTGGGACGCGAGGGTCGAAGGGGAGATCACCGCTGTGGCGGTGCGCGCCGGCGAACCCGCGGCACTGGCGGTGGCCACCGAGGACGGCACGTGCTGGTGGATTGACGATGCTGGCGTGATCCGTGCGCACACCCCCACCGAGGTCGACCTCCCCACCAGTATCGCAGTCCATCCGCTGCACGATGAGATCACAGTGACCGGCCCGCAGGGCTACGCCATCTGGCAGCCCGGACACGCACCCCGGCACTTTCGAGCGGGCTGGAGCAGCTCGTCAAGCTACAGCCGCAACGGCGACCTGGCCGTCGCTGCCGGACGCACAGTGATCCTCCACAGCCCCCACGCCGAGGAATACACCTCCACTCCGGCACCGAGCACAGTGACCGGGCTCGCCTGGTCCCGGCAGGCCAACCGGGTGGCGGCCAGCGCCTACGGCGGGGTCTACGTCTACGACAACCAACACCCCGCCCCGGTGCGGACCCACCCCTACACCGGGTCGCATCTCGCGGTCGCGCTCAGCCCCACCGGGGGCTGGGTGTGCAGCGGCAACCAGGACGCTAGCGTTCACATTTGGCGCTCAGCAGACAACAGCGAGCTGCAGATGCGGGGCTTCCCGTCGAAGGTCACCCGGCTCGCCTTCGACAGCACCGGACGGTGGCTGGCCAACAACGGCGCCGCCGACGTCGCGGTGTGGGACTTCGCAGGCAAAGGCCCCGAGGGCCGGGGTGCGCAGATGCTCAAGGGTCACACAATGGTGGCCGATCTTGACTGGCGTCCGGGGGCCAGCACCACGCTGGCCTCGGTCGGCTCCGAGGGCGAGGTGCGGGTGTGGACGTTGCGCCCCGGCGGACGGGGCCTGCCACAAAGCTGGGCATTCGGCCTCGACGACGCCCGCATGGTCCGCTGGATGGACCCCGGCCGACTGATCGTCACCCGCGCCCACGGGGTGGTGACCGCGCTGCCCTGGCGCAAACCCTGACTGCGTCGGGGCGCCGGCCAATTGCCCAAGATCGCCCCGGACGACTAGGGTAATGACCCTCGTTCTCACATTAGAAAGCCATCCATGTCGGACTGGTTAGTCTTCTGGCGGCTGACCCGAGCGTTGCGACTGCTGGTGTTCTCTCAGTTCGCATTCAATGTCGGGTTCTATCTTGTCGTTCCGTTCCTTGCCGCTTATCTGCAACACGACCTCCGCTTAGGCGGGGCCCTCATCGGGATCATCCTGGGGGTACGCACCTTCTCGCAACAGGGCCTGTTCTTCCTCGGCGGTGCCCTCGCCGACAGATTCGGCATCAAACCCATAGTGCTGCTAGGAGTGGCCACCCGGATCGCGGGATTCCTGGTGCTGGCCCTGACCCAGCAGCTCAGCCTCGTGATCCTCGGCGTGGTGCTGATCGGGCTGGCGGCGGCGTTGTTCTCACCGGCCTCGGAGTCCGGCATCGCTGGCCTGGCCGGGTGCCTGGAACTCGAGGGGGGTCCGCGCCGCACCCAGACGCTGAGCCTTCAATTCGTGTTCTCGCAGGCCGGATCCGCGGTGGGCCCCGCCCTCGGTGGCGTGATGCTGTTCATTCCGTTCCAGGTCACCTGCCTGATAGCCGCGGGCATCTTCGGGCTGATCGGCCTGGCGCATGCGCTCTGGCTCCCCTCAGGACTGCGCGTGGGAACCCCGTCTCCCACCCGCTCATCCCTGGCCGCCGTTCTGCGAAATCGTGGCTTCCTCGCATTCGCGGCGCTGAATTGCGTCATGCTCCTTGCCTATAACCAGCTCTATCTCGCGCTGCCGGTGGAGATCATGCGCAGCGGCGAGCCAGCCACGAGCATCACCTGGTATTTTCTGCTGGCCTCGTTGGTTGTCGTGATTGGACAGTCCTGGGTGACCCGACGGGTGGAAGCTCTGGCCGAGCGCCACCTCTATCCGCTGGGGTTCGCGGTCACCGGGGCGGCTTTCCTGCTCATCGCGGCAGTGGCATGGGCCCCGGCCCCCGGCGGCCTGCTCGGGGCGCTACCGATCATCGGATTTGTGCTGCTGGTGCAGTTGGGATCGATGATCGTCGGCCCGCGCACCCGCCACACCGTGGCGGTGCTGGCCCACGAGCAGAATCTCGGGGCCCACTTCGGCGTGATGGCATCGGTGGGCGGGTTGGCCGTCTTGCTTGCCTCGGGCCCCATCGGGGCGCTGCTCGAGGGCGCCAGCACACCCAGCCTGGGTGCGTCGGCACCTTGGCTGGTGCTGGCAGTTCCACCCCTGCTGGCTGCGGCCTTGGCCCGGCCCGTCCTGGCCAAGGTGAGGCAGACCCGCCTGGCTGAGACACCACCGCACATGCCCCAGGAAGGATCCACGCACCCCGCCACCCGGCCCCCGGGTCCGCCTGCGCGATCAGGCACCCAGTTGGCGGCCCTCGTCCCTGACCGTTCCCCCGCTCAGCAGCCCATCCCTGACGGTGCGAAATTGGCGAATGCCTCTCCACCGATAGAGAATGGCTCGCAGTATGCTTATCGATAGAGGCGACCGCGGACCGGTGACAGTGCCCACTGATAGTGATGCAGCACGCCAGCACCGGCTTGAGGTCACTGATCTGCGTATCGAGATCGACGGGCAGGCGGTGGTGCGTGGATCAAACTTCAGCATCACCGGCGGCCAACGCGTGTGCCTGCTCGGCGAATCGGGTTCGGGTAAATCCCTGACCGCCGGGGCGATCCTGGGACACTTGCCCGGCAACGCCACCGCCACCGGCAGCGTCCGCGTCAACGGCGTGGAGGTCCTCAACGTGCCACCGGCCAAACGCCCCGAGGCCGCGAGGGTCGCGGCGATCTTCCAAGACTCCGCCGTGGCGCTCAACCCGATGGTCCGGCTCCAGGAACAGCTCATCGAGCCGCTGCGACGCCACCGCGGGCTGAGCCGGCGCGAGGCTCGCAGCGCCGCGGTCGAACTTGCGCACAGCGTCGGCCTGGCCGACGCTGAGGCCCTGCTGCGCCGGTTCTCCGGCGAACTGTCCGGCGGGCAGCGCCAACGGGTCTGCATCGCGATGGCGATGGCGTGTGCCACTACTGTGCTCGTGGCCGACGAACCGACCTCGGCCCTGGACGTAGTGACGCAGCGGCGTGTGCTGCGCGTGCTCAAGAGCTACACCCGCGGCGAGGGTGCCCCCGCGATGTTGTTCATCACCCACGACCTCGCGGTGGCCGCCACCTTATGCCACAGCTCGGTGGTGATGAGTAAGGGCGAGATCATCGACCGCGGCCTGCTGAGGCCGCCGGTGACACCCGAGGCAGAAGCAACGCCCGCCGCTTCGGCACCGAAGGGCCGTCGCACCCCGGCCTTCTCCCTGTCCCAGGTGAGCCGCAGTTATCGCCGGGGGGTCCAGGGGTGGCCACCTCGCAGCACATCGACCGTGGCTCTCTCACCCACCACGGTCACTATCGATCGCGGCGAACAAGTCGGCATCGTCGGGGTATCCGGTGCGGGCAAGTCAACTCTGCTGCGGCTCATGCTGGCCCTGGACACACCCGACCGCGGCACGATCACCTACGACACTCACACCATCACCACCCGACGGCTCCGGCGGTTGCGGCCGTTCCGCCGGCTGGTCCAATACGTGCCGCAAGACCCAGCCAGCACGCTGCATCCCCGGATGAGCGTGGCCGCGTTGATCACCGAACCCCTGCTACGGCTGAAGGTCCCCGGAGATCACGACGCGGCGATGCTCGAGGCCCTCGAACTTGTCGGGCTCGACCCCAGCCTGCGCCAGCGTCGAGTCGCCGAACTCTCCGGCGGACAGGCCCAGCGGGTAGCGCTGGCCCGGGCCATCGCCACCACACCCGAGTTTCTCCTGGCCGACGAGCCCGTCAGCGGCCTTGACGTCTCGTTGCGGCAACAGGTCATCGCGGTCCTGCGGCGCATCTGCACGCAACGCGGCATGGGCCTCGTGGTGGTCAGCCACGATCTATCAGTGGTCGCCGAACTGTGCGACCGGACCCTCGTGATGCATGACTCGATGATCGTGGAGGACCGTCCCACCGGCGATCTCATGGCAACCCCTAGGCACCCCCACACCCGCGAGCTCCTTGATGCCATCCCGGCGCGCGCCAGCTGAGGACGACATGGAGGAGCGCACACTCGCCGCGGCCGGCCGGGAGACCGCCGCAGCCGCACCCTTGTGGCGCCGGCTGCCCTCCCCACCCTGGCCCATCATCATCGCCACCATTTCTCGGGTCATCACGATGCTGCTGGTGTTATTCGGGCTCAGTTGCTTGCCGCTTCTCAGCGACCGCGATATCGCAACGTCGATCTATCGGTCCCGCTACTCCGAAGGCGAGGTCAACCCGGCTGCCCTGGAGGCGATCCGGGCGGAGATCGGCGCCGACGGCGACCCGTTGCGAGCGTTCTCGTACTGGGTGGGCAATACTCTGCGGGGCGACTTCGGGGTGTCGTGGGCCTCGCGCGATCCGGTAATGCCCGGCCTGCTTGAGGCCCTTCAGACCTCGCTCGTGCTGATGGCCGCCTCGTTCGGGGTTGCAGTGATCCTCGCCGGGCTACTGGTGATCCCGACGCTGCGCCGCGGGCTGGCGGGGCAGGCGACCCGGGCCAGCGGCGGCCTGGCTGCCGCCTTCACAGCCCTGCCCGATTTCCTGCTCGCCACGGCGTTCCTCATCGTGTTCGCTGCCTGGCTGGGGTGGCTGCCACCGTTCGGGTGGGGCGGGCCACGGCATTTGGTGCTGCCAGCCCTGGCTATGGGGATACCCACAGGAGGGTTCCTCGGCAGACTCGCCTCCGACGCCCTGGCCAGCACATTCAACGAGCGGTGGGTCGCCACCTGGCAGGTGGCCGGGTATTCCACGCCCCGCATCCTCGCCGCAGCACTGCGCCGCAGTCTGCCAGGGATCGCATCTCCAGTGTCCCTGTCATTGGTGAGCATCACCGCCAGCGCCGTCGTCATCGAACAGATCTACTCGATCCCAGGGATCGGCCGCGCGACCTTGAACGCCGCACATGATCAGGATTTGCCCACATTGCAGGCTGGGATCTTGCTGCTGATGCTCCTGGCAGTGGCTCTCGGGCTGAGCGTGACAGTCCTGAGATTCGCGCTGCTCGGCCCCGCGATGCGATCCAACACTGTGCCAGCCCCAGTGCCACACACCCCCAGCCCCGCCCGGGCCTGGATCCTGCCCCTCGCGATGGCCGTGGTCTTGCTGGTGATCATCGTGGCGGGCCTTGACCGCGACCCGTTTGCTCTCGACTACACTCGGCTGCAGCCTCCCAGCTGGGAGATTCCCTTCGGCGCCGACGCCAGCGGGCGCGATCTGCTGGCACGGGTATCCCACGGCGCCTGGACAACGCTCAGCCATGGGCTGGCAGTCATGGCAGCATGCCTGGTCATGGGGCTGCTGGTCGGGCTATTCCCCAACCTCGCCGCAGGACCCATCGAGATCACCAATGCCGCCCCACCGGTGCTGGCCGGACTTGTCGCGGCGGCCATCGCCGGGCCGTCGTCGATGGGCGCGGCGATGGCGGTGGCGGCGGTGAGCTGGGCGCCGCTGGCCTCCCACACCGCCGCGCTGGTGGCCGAGGTCAAGGCCCAACCACACGTCACCATCGCACCGCTGCTTGGCGTCGGCCGGGCCCGCACCATGGTGCGCTACGTTCTGCCCGGCGTCATCGGACCAGTGTTCCGGCACGCCTGCCTGCGCCTGCCCGGGATCTGCCTCTCGCTCGCCGCGCTCGGCTTCCTCGGACTCGGCCCGAAGCCACCCGCGCCAGACTGGGGCCTGGTCCTGTCCGAGGGAATGCCCTACCTGGAACGCGCACCGCTGCTGGTCGGGCTCCCCGCCGCCGCGTTGGTGCTGTTGGGCGTCGTGGCGGTGTCGTCGTCGACCCTCACCCTACGCACACGTGCCCGCACCCCTCATGACCGCACCTCAGCATCGACCACCGATGCCTCGAAATGATGAAAGGTAACTATGTCACGCACATCCACCTGGCGCGCCAAAGCGCTCGTCGGCCTGTTTAGCGCAGCGCTCCTGCTGAGCGCCTGCAGCGAACCGCAGGCCGGCTCCACGACTCCGGTCGACGGCGGCGGCGATGCCCGCATCCGCGTCGCCTTCATGCAACCGCCGAAGTCAGCGATGCACCCCTTCAGCGACGACGCGTTCAAGTACTCGCGCACCAGCTCGGCCGAGACCCTCGTGCGCCTCGACGAGAACGTGGTGCCGCAGCCGCTGCTTGCCACCGGGTGGGAACGCCCCGACGACCTCACCTGGGTGTTCACCCTTCGTGACGATGTCGTCTTCCACGACGGCAGCCAGTTCACCGCCGAGACGGTCAAGAACACCCTTGACGTCGCCGGCGCAGCCACGGCTCCGCCACGGGCCCTGGCCGGGATCACGCTGAGCACCGAGGTCACTGCCGAGAACGAGGTGACAATCACCACTGACGTCGTCGACACCATGCTGCCCAACCGGCTGGCCAGCCCCCAGCTATCGATCTTCACCCCGGACGCCTATGGCGCCGATGGCACCTTCGACCCGGTCGGCACCGGCTCCGGGCCCTTCGAGATCGTCGAGGTCGACGGCACCACCACCATGACTCTCGACCGTTTCGAGGACTATTGGGGCGATACCGCGCTGGCCGCGGGTATCGACGCATCGTTCGTTCCGGACGGCACCGCGCGCGCCTCGGCATTGCGGGCAGATGAGGTGGACGTGGCAGAGACCATCCCGATCTCGCAGCTGAGCCTGCTCGACGAATCGATGATTCACGAGGTCTTCATGCCGCGCACGACGCATCTGGCGCTCAACACCGAGTCCGGTCCGTTCGCCGATCCGGCGGTGCGGGCCGCAGCCCGCGAGGCCATCGATCCCGAGGCGATCATCGACAGCATCTACGAGGGACACGCCGACCCGGCAGTGGGCCTGCTGGGCCCGGCAGTCCCGTGGGCCGCCGAAGGGCGTGGCGATGTTGAATCCGCCACGGCTCCCGGCCCGGTGGATGGCGTCGAGATCACCCTTGCCACCTACACCGACCGCGCCGAGAACCCCGAGATCGCCGTGCTGCTGCAGGCCCAGCTGGAGGAGGCTGGCTTCGTCGTGACGCAGGATGTTCGGGAATACGCCCACATGGAGGCCGAGATGCTCGGCGGTGAATTCGACGCCGTTATCATTTCCCGCAACATCATGCTCGACACCGGTGATCCGCTGTCAGCATTGGCGCAGGACTTCGGCTGCGATGGTGGTTACAACATTTCAATGCTGTGCGATGAGACCATCGACGCCGCCCTCACGGCAGCCATGGAATACGAGCCGGGGTCGGCGCGAGAGGCCGGGACGATGGCGGCCGAGGCCGCCATTTTGCAGACCACAGCCACCATCCCACTGGTGCACGAGCGTGTGGTCCGCGGCGGCCTGGAGGGGGTCACCGACGTGACCGACGATCCCATGGAGCGCACTCTCATCACGCAGTACAGCAGTTCGGAGGGCTAACCGACTCTGCCACACATGTGGTGGCGGCAGTTCATACTGAAAAAGTGCGGCGAGGGACATCGGGCGACACCGCGTTGCTTCGATCCCCTCGCCGCACTTTTTCAGCACATCCCCGAGCCTCAGACGGAAGTGAACCGCGGTTCCGGCTATGCGCAGCCCTCATAGGTGGGCGCACTAGACTTCAGGGCACTAGGACCCGAGGTTGCAGGAGGCCGCCGATGACGAGCATGCCAACCGTCCCGTCACGCCAGCTCGCCGCCTCCCGCGAGGGCCTCACCGACCGCGTCTATGACGCCATCGTCGACTTCCTACTCATGGGTTCGCTGCCCGTGGACACCCCGATTCGCATCGATCAGCTGGCCCGGATGCTGGGAGTATCCGCCACCCCGGTGCGCGAAGCTCTGGTCAGATTGGAAAGTACCGGGCTGGTGATCCGGGAGAACTTCAAGGGCTACCGGACGGGGGCGCTGCTCTCGGCTGAGGAGCTGCAGGACCTGATGGCGGTGCGTTTACTGCTGGAGCCGGAGGCAGCCTTCCAGGCCTGCCAGAAGCACAACGACACTGTGCTGCCCGCGCTGCAGGCCGCCTGGGAGGAGCAGCAGTCCACCCATGCCTCGGTCGGAGCCGACGGGTTCTTATCCTTCATGCGGGCCGACCAGCAATTTCACCGCACCATCAACGAGGGCTCGGGAAATCGGTTCCTGGCGGTGGCGTGTAGCTCGGTGGGCGGGAACGTGCAGCGCTGGCGGCAGTTCGAGGATGGCGTGATCCTGGACGCCGCCGACTCCCTCGCCGAACACAAAGTGATCTTGGAAGCGTTCCGCTCGGGAGTACCCGAAGCCGCACGGGCCGCGATGGTGAGCCACCTCGAACGGCTCTCCGCCCGCATGGCCCACGAGACCCAGCAGTAACTGCCCCAGCACCAGACCCAGCCCGGACCCCATCACCACATCCTATAGAATCTAGGGTATAGACAATCTGATCTTTCCTGTCTATGGTGGGCTACATCGGCGACGGGGCCGATCCGAAAGGACAAGAGCATGCAGGGCACGTCAGTTGCTGTCATCACCGGAGGCGGGCAGGGAATCGGCCGAGCAGTCGCCGAACGCCTCGCCCAGGACGGCATTGATGTGGCAGTGGCCGATATCGCCGGTGATCGTGCCGAGGAGGCGGCCGGGCAGATCGCTGCGGCAACCTCCGCCCGAGCCATCGGTGTCGCACTCGACGTTGCCGACGCAGATTCCGCCCGCAACGGCTTGCAGCAGATCACGCGCGAGCTTGGCCCCGCGACCATCCTGATCAACAACGCCGGATTGCTGTCCAACACCCCCTACGACGTCGTCACCCAGGCGGAATGGGATCGCGTGATGCGGGTCAACCTGTGGGGCGCGATGGTGATGTCCCAGGCCGCCATTCCCGCCATGATCGCCCAAGGTTGGGGCCGGATCATCAACATGGCCTCGCTGGCGGGCCGCAACGGCGGCGTCTCGGTGGGCCCGGCCTACGCCGTCTCCAAGGCCGGCCTGATCGGGCTGACCAAGCATCTGGCCGGGCGCCTGGCCAGCCACGGCATCACAGTCAACGCCGTCAGCCCGGGTACCACTGTCACTCCGCTCACCGAACAGTTCACCCCCTCGCAGATGGAGGCGATCAACGCCGCCATCCCGGCAGGCCGGCTCGGCCTTCCCAACGAGATCGCCGCCGCGGTGTCGTACCTGGCCAGCGTCGAGGCTGGCTTCACCACCGGGGCAGACATCGACATCAACGGCGGCATGTACTTCGGCTGACCCACTGCCCCACCACCCCCAGGAGGTATTCACATGACCCAGAGCTATCTCGCATGGATGGCGGCCGAGACCCCCAGCCGTTGGTGCAACGACTCGGCCCTGACCCCGACGATCCTCAATGCGCTCGGCCAAGGGGCTGCCGGAGTCACCACCAACGCCCCCCTCAGCTACGAGGCGCTCACCTGCGAGCTCCCCGATCAATGGCTCGACAGCACCCCCATCGATCCCGGCCTGGACCCAGACGCGAAGGTGGTGCAGCGGCTGGGCCAGGTGGTTCGTCCCATCGCCCGGCACCTGGAACCCCTCCACGACAGCAGCAACGGCGCCTACGGCTATGTTCGCTCCCAGGTCCAGCCCGCCATCTCCGCAGATGCCTACAAACAACTGGAGCAGGGCCTCGAGATCGCCACCTGGGGCGCCAACGTCATGGTCAAGATCCCGGGCACGGCGTCGGGGATGTGGGTTCTGGAAGAACTCGCCGCCCGCGGCATCCCCACGACGGCGACAGTGTGCGTATCCGCCCCGCAGATCATCGCCGCCGCCGACGCCTACGAACGCGGCGTGGCGCGGGCCATCGAAGCCGGGATCGCCCCCGCGGCCTCCACGTCGGCCTTCGTGATGGGCCGGCTGCAGGACTACATGGCCACGCTGAATCAGGAACAACAGCTGGGGCTGGCCACCGAGGACCTCGCCGAGGCCGCCCTGGCCGTGGCTCGTCGACTCGTCACCGTGATGGCCGAACGTCCAGGCGCCCCGCGGCTGATGCCCGCCGCCTTCCGCGCCGCCCGACAGGTCACCATGCTCTCCGGGGCCCCCGTCGAGATGACGATTCACCCTAAGATCCAGGCGATGCTGGCCGAGCAGGACAACCAGGCAGGCATTGTCCGGGAACCCGGCATCGATCAGCGGCTCGATCAGGCCCGCATCGAGCGGGTGGCCGAGGCGATTCCCGATTTCGTGCGTGCCTGGCAGCCCGACGGCCTTACCCTCGACGAGTTCGACGATTTCGGCGCCACGACGATGACCCTCGCCGGTTTCGACGCGTCCGGCTGGCAACCGCTGCGGTCACTGTGACCGGTCCCTACTTCGGGGTCGCCATCGCGGAAGAGGTGCTGGGCGAGCAGGCGCCGGTGCCCTTCCAGGGCGGCCTGATCCCGGCCATGGAACACGCCGCGGCCCTCGGGTTTACCGCCGTTGAGTTCCACATTCGCGATCCGCACCTGCTCGACGCCGCCTGGTTGCGCCGCCGCGCCGATGCGCTGCAGCTGCGGGTGGCAGCCGTCGGCACCGGGCTCGAGCACAGCCTCAACCAGCTCAGCCTGACCGATGCCGACCCGGCCGTCCGCGCGGAGGCCGGGGCCGCCCTAGTTCGTCACATCGATTTCGCCCGCCACTTCGACGCCGTGGTCTTCCTCGGCCTGATCCGCGGGAAGGCCGGATCCACGGCCGGTGTCGCGCCGATGCTGGACCTTTTGGCCCAGGAACTCATCCCGGTGGCCGAGTACGCGCAGGAACAAGGCGTGCGCACGGGGTTCGAACCTGTCGCCTATTACTTCTCCGACCTGCTCAACACCACCGCTGAGACCCTCGAGTTCCTGAGCCGCCCGGGGCTGGGCAGCATCGGCGTGCTGCTGGATTCCCATCACATGTTCCTGGAAGACCCCGACATCCCGGCAGCGATCCGGGCAACGGCAGATCGGCTGACTCACTTTCACTTCTCCGATTCGAATCGTCGTTACCCGGGCGCGGGCAACGTCGATTTCGCCGAGATCTGCCAGGTACTGGCCGGCCTCGGCTACCAAGACGCTATGTCGCTTGAGGTGCTCCCGGCGCCGACAGCCGACATCGCGGCCGCCCGCGGGCTGGCGCACATGCACCAGTGCTGGCCCGCCCACTGACCGAATCATCCACACGAAGGAGACCAGACATGCGCATTGGATTCATCGGGCTGGGGATCATGGGCAAGCCCATGGCCCTCAACCTCATCAAGGGCGGTCACGACCTCGTGGTCTACGACAAGTTCGCCGGCGTTGATGAACTCACCCAGGCCGGCGCGAGCATCGCCGACAGCGGGGCCGCCGTGGCGGGGCAGGTGGACGTCGTCATCACTATGCTGCCCAACTCGCCGCACGTGGTGGAGGCGATCTGCGGGCCAGGCGGGGTGCTGGAGGGTGCCCGCGAAGGCCTCATCATCGTCGACATGAGTTCGATCGCCCCGGCCACCTCTCAGGAGGTCGAGCAGGCGGCCAAGGCCAAGGGGGTTGCCCTGATCGACGCGCCGGTCTCGGGTGGCCAGCCGAAGGCGATCGATGGGTCGCTTGCCATCATGGTTGGCGGCGACGCCACAGCTTTCGAGACGGTCAAACCCCTCCTCGAGCTGATGGGGGGCAGCGTGACCCGGGTCGGCGATATCGGTTCGGGCAACGTGACAAAGCTCGCCAACCAGATGATCGTGGCACTCAACATCGCCGCGGTCTCTGAAGCACTGACGTTGGCAACCAAGGCCGGGGTGGACCCGGAGGCGGTATTCGAGGCTATCCGTGGCGGGCTCGCCGGTTCCACGGTGATGGATGCCAAGGTGCCGATGATCCTCGACCGCAATTTCGGCCCGGGCTTCCGAATCGAACTGCACATCAAGGATCTACAGAACGCTCTGGACACAGCACACGCCAACCACGTCGCCATCCCGCTGAGCGCCGAAGTGATGGAGACCCTACAGTCACTCGCCGCCCACGGCGAGGGCTCGCTGGACCACTCGGCCATCGTCCGCCACTACGAGCGGATGAGCCAGGTCGAGGTGCGTCGCCGCAGCTGACTCCTGCGGCGTCACGGTGGGGGCATCCGGTGCCGCAGGCCCCCACCGTTCGCACAACGAAGTGTGACCCAACGAAAGGAACCTTTCATGTCCTATGTCCGCTTCAGCACGGGGGGTACTCATGATTGACCTCCTGTGGCTGCTCATCAGCATCCTGCTCATCGTCGGCCTCATCATGAAGGTCAAGCTGCATCCGGCCATCTCGCTGGTCATCGGCTCCCTTCTGCTCGGCGCCCTCGTCGGGATGCCG
>JBKEBG010000170.1:0-59090 GCA_047972985.1 Arachnia sp. | reverse complement strand
CGCGGTGAACTTCCCGCGCCTGGTGGTCGAGGCACTCAGCGAACGGCTCCAGCTCACCGGGTTTCGCCTCGGTGGCAGCGAGACCCCCGACGCCGACGTGTGGCGGCAGTGGCAGCGCCTGGGCATGGATGAGCTGGCCGCCCAAGCCCACACTGATGCCCTGGTCTATGGGCACTCGTTTGTGATCTGTTGGGCCGACACTCAGGGCCGTCCTCAGCTCAGTGTTGAGTCCCCGCTACAGGTGGCCGTGCGGCGCGATCCCGGCACCCGTGAGGTAACCGCCGCGCTCAAGTGTTGGACCGCTGATGGGCGCGGGCGTGCCGTGCTCTACGGGCCGCAGACGATTCAGGTACTCCAGTCCAAGGCCAACGTGCCCGAGGGTGGCGCGATGCCCTCAACCGGCTGGGACATCTTGGAGACCCTGGCCAACCCGTTTGGCATCGTGCCCGTGGTGCCCATCGTCAACCGAGGCCGGTTGCTCGACGTTGACGGACACTCCGAAATGGCCGACGTGCTGGACCTGGCCGACGCGCTGAACAAGCTCATGGGCGACATGCTGGTGACCTCGGAGTATTACGCGCGGCCACGCCGATGGGCCACCGGCTTGGAGATTGTGGAGGATGACGAGGGCAACCCGGTCAAGCCGTTCTCCGCTGCCCTCGATGACGTGTGGCAGTCCGAGGCACCCGAAACCAAGTTCGGCCAATTCCAAGCCGCGAACCTGGCCGGATACACCGACGCCGCCGCGCTGATCACTCAGCAGATTGGCGCGCTCACCGGCCTGCCGCCGCACTACCTCGGGTTGCACGGCGACCAACCCGCCAGCGCCGACGCGATCCGCTCCGCCGAAGCAAGCCTCGTGGCCCGATGCCATGCCCTGCAACGCAGCTTCGGGCGCGCCTGGTCCACCGTGGCCAACCTCATGGTGGCCACCCTCACCGGCGCGGACCCGGCCACCGTCGACGCCGAACCCGTGTGGTCATCCCCCGAGACCCGCACTCCCGCCCAAGCCGCCGACGCAGCCGCCAAGCTCGTAAGTATCGGGATGCCGCTGGAAGTCGCTCTGTCCGACGTGATGGGCTGGGGGCCGGGACAGATCAAGCGGGTACGCCAGGCCCGCCGAGGAGCGGTGCTGGACACCGCTGGAACTGACCTGGCCGGGTTGCTGCCGTGACCTTCCAAGACACCCTCGACAAGCTCTCCACGGCCACCAGCGGGGCAGTCATGCGGCTATGGGAACTCGTGGAGGCCGGGGCCATGACTCAAACCGAGTTCACCGACGCCGCCGCCGTCTTGGTGGAGATCTCCCGCCGCCGTGGAGCCGCCGCCGGGTGGGCCGCGCTACGGGCCTATCTGGAGGCCGCCGACGCCGCTCCCGTGGCCGCAGTCGCCCTCGATGTGACTGACGACGTGAGCCGCCTCAAGACCGCCGTGGGGACCATTCTGGTCAGCCAGCAAGACACGGCCATGCAGTTGGCCCGCCTGGCCGCGAACGAACCTCTGCAAGCCGCCACCAGCGCACTCAGCGACGCCATGCGACGCAGCAAACGAGTCCGAGGCTGGACCCGCAAACTTGAACCCGGCGCGTGCCAGCTCTGCCAATGGTGGGCGCGTGAAGACCGGATCTGGCAACCCCATCACAAGATGGCCCGCCATCCCGGTTGCACCTGCCACCAAAAGCCCGTGCTCCACGACGGAACCGGCGACAACGTACAGACCACCAAGCAAGCCAAGAAGGCGAAATACACCAACGATCGACGGGAAGGAACCAACCCATGACCAACACCACCGAACCCGGCACCACCACGAGCACCCCCGAAGCTGAGGGTGAAAGAAGTGCTGACACCCCCGAGTCCGAAGGGCCTGCACAAACCGCAGACCCCGATACCTTCCCCCGCGAATACGTGGAGAAGCTGCGAGCCGAGGCCGCCGACGCCCGCGTGAGGGCCAAGCGCGCCGACGACCTGGCACGCGACCTGTTCGCCGCACGAGTAACCGCCACAGGACGACTCGCTGACCCCAGCGACCTCGACTATGACGAAGCGTTGCTCGACGACGCCGAGGCGCTCGACGCAGCCGTGGATGACCTCCTAGCCACCAAGCCACACCTGGCCAGCCGGACACCCCGAGGCGACGTAGGCCAAGGCATCACCACCACCGAAACCACCGACCTGGCCGCGATCCTGCGAGCCAACGCCTAGACAGGAGACCACCATGCTCTACGGTTCCGATATTCACGAGACCGCCGAGAAGCTATTGCAGCGAATCAACGAGAAGGCCGAGGTAGTCCGGTCCCCCGGGTCCATATTGCAGCTTGCTCAGGCGCTCGAAGCCTTGACCCGAGCAGCCCCGCCCAACAAGTTGGTCAAGAAACCGGATCATGGTGCCTAGGGGTCTCAATCTGATTGACCCCCTCCACCGCCTCGCACGGGGGTTGCGGGTGGCGTTGATCTGGCGACACTCATTTGAAATGAGG
This sequence comes from Arachnia sp., assembly GCA_047972985.1. Classification (GTDB taxonomy): domain Bacteria; phylum Actinomycetota; class Actinomycetes; order Propionibacteriales; family Propionibacteriaceae; genus Arachnia. The sequence goes on along the minus strand of JBKEBG010000170.1, from coordinate 56,614 downwards.
GGGTACTCACTATCTGAGTACCCTGTGGCGTAGAATCGGGGGTGTCAGGCCAGGTGCCTGGCACCCCGCCTCATGGTGGCCAGGAGTCCCGAGGAACCCAGCAAAGGGTACGCAGAGAGTGAGTACCCCGTTCCGACTCCTAGGAGAACCCCCATGACTAATACCACCACCACCGCACCCGAACTCACCGCCGAACAGGTCCAGAAGATCCTTGTTCAGCCCTCACCGACAAGTCCGTCTTCCTCAGCTCCGGGCCTCGGGTGTTCGACACCAACGGCTCACAAGTCCGCATCCCGAAGATGGGCGCGCCTACTGATCCGAGCTGGCACGGCGAAAACGAGCAGATCAGCGAAGTTGATGCTGACTTCGACGAAATGACGCTCATGCCCTCCACCATGAAGTCCGTCAAGGTCATCACCCGGTTCTCCAACGAACTGGCCCGCCAATCCATCGTCAGCTTGGACGCGACCCTCCGCGACCGCCTCGTGACCGACGTGGCCAACAAGCTGGACCGGCAGTTCCTTGGCGACACCGGCGACGGGATCACCACACCTAAGGGCCTGTTCGTCTACGACGACGTGCAGACTTTGGCAGTGGACGGCCCCCTGAGCCTTGACGCGCTGTTGGACGCCTGGGGCATGGCCCTGGCCGCGAACGTCGCCATGAGCAGCCTCAAGTGGATTGTGTCCCCAGATCAGTTCACCGGGCTACGCAAACTCAAGGACGGCAACGCCCGCTACATGCTCCAGCCTGACCCCACCGCCGATGGCGTGTTCCGGCTGCATGGCATCCCGGTCACCGTCACCGCACGTATCCCCGCCGGTTCCGCCGCGCTGGTGGACTTTGGGCAGATTGCGGTCGCCCGCGACATGGCCCCGAGCGTGAAGGTGCTCACCGAGCGCTACGCCGACTTCGACCAGCAGGCCATTCGAGTGGTGGCCCGCTACGACGCCGCGCCGCTGAACCCCGAGGCCGTGATCACCCTCACCGGGATCACCGCGTGAGCAACACGCCTGAGAACTTGGCTGTTGAGGTCATCACCTACTGCGGTGGTGGTGACCTCACCCAAGCCACCTCCCACACCAAAGCGGTTCTGGGCTTCGTCCGGGCCTACACCCGAGGCAACGGGTTCACCGCAGGCGAACCCAACGACGAACTCGCAACCGTTGTCGTCACTGCCGCCGCCAGAACCATGGCCAACCCCGAAGCCGTGCAAGCGCAGGCGGACGGCCCCTTTACCCGAAGCTACTTCCGCTGGAACGGCTTCAACCTCATGGAGCAAGCCGTACTCCACCAATACCGCCGCCGGACTGCATAGTCCTTCGGCGGGTGCCGCACGCACTCTCCTATGCGTGAAGGCCGCGAACTCGATTCCGGCCACCCGGGCACGTTGCGGGGGACGCCCCCCGGGGTCTTTGGGATGAGATCCGGGGGAGTTCTGCTGCAACGAAGAGTCCGCACACAGTCCGCAAGAAGTCCGCAACTGCCCCAAACCGGCCCATTCTTCCCAACGTCACCAACGCGCGGAATCCCTAGTCAATGTGCGTTTGGGGGAGTCGGGCGTTGTCACCGAGAAGCCTCGTCTTGCTCTCGTAAAGCGTAGGTCAGGGGTTCGATTCCCCTGGGCGGCTCCAATGAAACCCCTAGTCAACCTTGATTAGGGGTAGGTAGGAACCGTTGACCCGGGTGAAATCTGGCGGTGTGACATCTGGTGTGGTCGCGGGAGCTGTGCGGCTATGGCACCTGGCTTTGGTGGGTGGAGTCGGGCTCGTGGCGCCCGAGCCGAAACCTCCCGGCAATAGTCCCGGGGTGCCACTCTCAACTTCATGGAGCGCCTTGTAGGCTGAGACCCGCCGTCGAGGTGACGGCTGAGGAGGCAACCGTGTTCGACTGCGCCATCATCGGAGCCGGGCTGGCTGGGCTGACGGCTGCCCTCGACCTGCGGGCGAGGGGCCTGAGTCTGGTGGTGCTTGAAGCACGCGCGAGAGTGGGCGGGCGCGTCGACAACGGCTACCTCGACGACGGACAATACGTCGAACTCGGCGGGCAGTGGATCGGCGCGGGGCATGACAGCCTGCTCGATCTGGCTGATCGCTACGGGATCGGCACCGTGGGCGTCCCCGCCCCGGGAGCCATGCGGGTACGCCACCACGGCCAGGCCCATTCGCTTGAATCCGGCGCACCGGGCCAGGTGCTGACCCCCTTCGAGGTCTCCGACCTGGCGCAGGGCATCCTGCGGCTGCGTCGCCTCGGGCAACGCCGCCGCGACGATGCTGTGTGGGCGCAGGCGAATCAGGCCTGGCTCGGTCAGGACCTGCAGCGCTGGATCACCAGCAACCTCAGGACGGGCGGGGCCCGGGATCGCCTTCTCGATGCCTTCGACGGCGCGCTGGGCGGTGTCGGCCCAGGGGTCAGCCTCGCCCAAGGGATCGATCAGGTGCAGGCAGGTACCGAACTGGACGCGATGCTCGTGGCCAACGGCGGCCTGAACCAGCTGCGCATCGCAGGCGGTGTGTACGAGCTTTGCCAGGCGATCGCGGCGGATCTGGGCGACCTGGTGCGGCTCAGTTCGCCGGTCACGCATGTGACACACACCGATGCCTCGGCGTGCCTACGGATCGCCGACGGCTCTCAGTTCACGGCCAAACGGATTATCAGCACAATGCCGCCCCGGCTCGCGGTCGCCCTCGACTACGAGCCCGCACTGGCGCTGTGGCGGGCGGAACTGGCCGATAAGGTACCGGCAGGCAACGTCATCAAGGCGTTCCTGGTCTATGAGAAGCCGTTCTGGCGCGACGAAGGCCTCTCTGGCCAGTCCAGCGCCGACGACGGGGCGGTCCGAGTGACCCTCGACACCACCACCGATCCCGACGGACACGGCGTGCTCATGGGCTTCTTCGAGGGCGCCGAGGCGGAAAGCCTCGCCGCGCGCTCGGCCCAGCTGCGCGAGCGGGCCTTCACCGAGGCGGCGGTGCGCATGTTCGGGGAGCAGGCGGCTCGGCCGCTGTCCTATCTGGAGCGTGACTGGTCCGCCGAAGAGTTCACCCGCGGCTGCCACGGCGCTCACTTCGCGCCCGGGGTGTGGGGCGGTAACGGCCCTGCGCTGGCCGAACCCGACGGGGTAGTCCACTGGGCGGGGTCGGAATACGCCGCCAAGTTCAATGGCTACCTCGAAGGTGCCGTTCGCTCGGCTCGCGCCGTGGCAGGCGACGTGGCCCGAGCCCTGGCCTGATGGTCGACGCGGCGCTGGGGCGGCGGCGGCTCGTCGCCCAGCGGCTCATCACCGCGAGCCACGGCAGTGCCGCCGCAGTCGTGGCTGACGCCGGGGCAATGCAGGGCCAGGACCTTCCCGGGGTCATGGCCTCGATCGCGCTGCGGCTGGGGCATCACGACACCGACGCCGTGATCGGGGCATTCAACGACGGCACAGTGGTGCGCGGATACCCGATGCGCGGCACCATCTTCGCCGTCGCGGCCGCCGACCTGGCGTGGATGACCGAGCTGTGTTCCGGACGGATCTCGACAGCACGACGCCGGGCGCAGCTCGGCATCACCGACGAGGTCGAGGCAATCGCCCGCGGTACCTTCGAATCCGAGGTGACCCAGCGGGGCATCGGACGGGCCGACCTGCTGCAGGCCTGGCAACGGGCCGGTATCGACACCGGCGGCGGACGGGGCTACCACCTGATCCTCGGGCTGATGCTGGCCGGTCACGCCTGTTACGGGGCATGGAACGGCACCGATCAAAACCTGATGCCTGCCGGTGAGTGGCTGCCCGCCAGGTCCGGGATAGCAGGCAGGTTCAACGGTGACCTGGTGGCCGCGGCCGCCGAGCTGCTGCGCCGCTACCTGTGGTTCCGCGGGCCCGCCACGCTGCGTGATTTCGCCTGGTGGACCAAGCTCCCGCACAGCATGATCCGCCCAGCTTTCGAGCTCATCGCAGATGACGTCGCCGGTGAGGCCGGCTCTTACCACCGGCCCGGCCTCGACACCGACGGCCTACCGGCCCGACGCCCCCGGTTGCTGCCCGCATTCGACGAATTCGTCCTGGGCTACCCCGACCGCGGCTTCGCTGTCCCCGGCGAGCACCGCGACCGGCTGATTCCAGGCAACAACGGGGTATTCCAGCCGGCGGTCATCGTCGGTGGCACGTGCCGGGGCCTGTGGCGCCGCGGCGGCCGCCCGGGCAAACGAAGCCTGGTCCTGGAGGCCTTCGGTGACATAGGCCCGCGGCACCGGGCCGCACTCGAACATCGCTTCGCTGAGTTCCCGTTCGTGACCGCATAGGTGCTGCCGGGCCCGAGCCCCGGTGGCCCGTCCGGACGCGAAGGACCCCGCAGACAGATGCCTCCAGGGTCCTTCAGGGTGGATGGGCTGATCAGACGGCCGTGGCTCCCCGTTCACCGGTGCGGATCCGCACCACTTCGTCAATGGGGGTCGACCAGACCTTCCCATCGCCGACCTGGCCGGTGCGGGCGGCACTTGCCAGAACCTCAATGACCTCGTCGGCCTCGGAGTCGTCCACGACGACCTCGATCCGTGCCTTGGCGATGAAATCGATGGTGTACTCGGCACCACGGTAGACCTCGCGGTGTCCGCGCTGGCGGGCGTAGCCGTTGCACTCGCTGACGGTCATACCGGCCACGCCGTGCTGAGCGAGGGCCACTTGGACGGAGGTCAGCATCTGCGGCTGAACGATTGCGGTGATGAGTTTCACTTCGAGGCGTCCTCTCGGGCGGGAACGAGCAGAGTCTGACGGACTGTGTAGGTGGAGTAGCCCACGCTCGACAGGTCGTAGCCGGTCTCAGCGTGCTGGGTGACGTCGATGCCTTCGGCCTCGGCGGACTCGCTGACCCGGAGCTTCATGACCAGGCTCAGCGCCTTCGCGATGATGAAGGTCACGACGAAGCTGTAGACCAGCACCGCCGCCGCGCCGAGGAACTGTGCCCACAGCTGGCCCAGGCCGCCGCCGTAGAACAGGCCGGCCGCGCCCTCGGGATCGCCCATGGGATCGGCGAGGAAGCCGATGAGCAGCGTGCCGATCAGGCCGCCGACCAGGTGGACACCCACCACGTCGAGCGAGTCGTCATAGCCCAGCTTGTTCTTCAGCCCGATAGCGAAGGCACATGCTACGCCAGCGGCGGCACCGATGATGATCGCGCCCACGGGGGAAACATTGGCGCAGGCCGGGGTGATGCCGACCAGGCCCGCCACGATGCCGGATGCGGCGCCGAGGCTGGTGGCGTGGCCGTCGCGCAGCCGCTCCACGATGAGCCAGGCGATCATGGCAGCTGCCGCGCCGACCAGCGTGTTGACCCAGGCCAGGCCGGCGAGCTCACCGGCGGCCACCGCCGAGCCTGCGTTGAAGCCGAACCAGCCGAACCACAAGATGCCAGCACCCAGCATGACCAGCGTCAGGTTGTGCGGGCGGGTGGGGCGGCGCCGGAAGTCGATGCGGTTGCCCAGCACCAGGACCAGGGCCAAGGCCGCGATGCCCGCGTTGATGTGGATCGCGGTGCCGCCGGCGAAGTCGATAGCGCCGATCTGGTTGGCGATGAAACCGCCGGTGTACCCGTCGCCGTCGAAGGCGAAGACCCAGTGTGCGGCCGGGAAGTAGACCAGCGTCGCCCACAGCGCGGCGAAGACGGCCCAGGCGCCGAAGCGCATCCGGTCGGCCACAGCGCCGGAGATCAGGGCGGTGGCGATGACAGCGAATGCCCCCTGGAAACCGACGAAGGCCAGGGTGGGGATGGTGCCGGATTCGGCACCCGCACCCAACAGTGAGGTGAGGCCGAGGTACTCCATCGGGTTACCCAACAGGCCCAGCCCCACATCGTTGCCGAAGGCGATCGAGTAACCATAGAGCACCCACAAGACGGCGACGATCCCGATGGTGACCATCGACATCATCAACATGTTGAGGACACTCTTGGCCTTGACCATGCCGCCGTAGAAGAAGGCCAGGCCCGGCGTCATGAAGAAGACGAGTGTTGCTGCGATGAGGACCCAGGCAGTATCGCCCGTGTCGATTTCCAGTAATTCCATGGCCGACATCCTCGTCTGGCCATGTTTCGCGGCGTCGCGCCCAGGTTACGGCTGAGTAAGGAAACTGCCGCCCAGATGTCAGCCCGGTGACGAAAAGTTACGACGCCGTTACATGAGGCGGGGAAGCGTTACCTCGTCGCTGGTGGGATCACCGGCGGATTCGATGCGAAGCGAGTCCACCTCGGCCGGGTCGAACTGGGACCACGAGCCCTCGAAGCTGAAAGCGGAGAAGGCGCTGGTGGGGAACCGGCACTGCGCCTGATCGGCGGCGGCGGCATCGGTGGCGTACAGCAGCTGGGCGGTGAGCCCCGGGATCGTCGGCGCATGCCCGATCACCAGCAAACTGCTCACCTGATCGTCGAACATCTCCGAGATCCGCTGCAGCATGGTGTCGGTGCCGTCCTGGTACAGCGCGTCCTGGTACTCGACGGGCACGCCCAGCCCGAGCGCCGCGAACGTCTCCCTGGTGCGGGTAGCCGAGGACACCAGGGCGTAGTCGATGTCGAAACCGGCAAGCGCGATGCCGGCCTCTTGGGCGTCCTGGATTCCCCGCGGGCTGAGGTGGCGGGCCTTGTCGCCCGACGGGCTGAGGTGCTCGGCGGCCGCGTGGCGCATCAAGATGAGTCGCTTCACGTGGCTCACACTACGCCTGCGCGCGGTCCTCAGGGCTTGGTTGCCACGATCAGGTCCCGGCGGATGGATGAGTCGACCCGGTGGGAGAACCCGCCCTGGTCGAGGACACTCAACCCCGCCCCGGTGATGATCTCGGCCAAGTCATCGCGGGTCAGCCCGAAGGTGTTCCAGCTGATACCCAAGGCCCCGCCGTGCACCAACTGCCCCGACCACACCGGAATCGCGGCGCGCAGCAACTGCGCCGGGGAACGATCCCGGTGGCCGCCAGCGGTGGCGGCGTGTTCCACCCCGTAGGGAGCATCGGTGACGATGGCGTCGAACTTCTTCTTGCCGTACAGCTCGCGCGAGGCCGTCGCGTCGCCGGTCATCGATTCGAGGCTCAGCTCACCGGCGGAGGTAGTCACGGTGCCGGTGAAGCGGCGCCCGAGGTTCACCCCGTCGCGGCGCAGGGCAGCCACCTGCACCGAGTGCTTGATCCGGCGGCGGCGCAGGTAGGTCTTGTAGAAGGCCACCATGGCGTCGAGTGCTTTGGCGTCGCGCTCGATCCCGAAGCCGTGGTGGCCCGCCCGCAGCGCCGTCGACAGTGTGGTGCCCCGCCCGGCCATAGGGTCGAGGATTCGGCGGGGGCCCTGAGCCGGCCGGGTGATCGCGGCAAGGGTCACATTGAGCAGCAGCTGGGTGAAGTGTTCATTGGTCTTGCCCGGGTATTTGGGGATCGTGACCAGGTCGTCGTCGAGCACAAACGGGGTGGGTAGCTGGACGGGGACCAGGGCATCCTCGCGGTGCCGGAACAGCGCGAAACACGACGACTGAGCGGCGATCCGGCGCAACCCGTCTGCGTCGAGCTCGGGCGCCTCACAGCAGACGTATTCGATCCCGGCGATGTGGTGCAGCCGCTGATCCTGCACCAAGTCAGTAGTGGCGGCCAGCTCGGCCAGCGCCAGTTGCCCCGATTGTTCGCCGTAGACGCGGTTGGCCGAGGGCATCCGCAGCATCAGGTACTCCACCACCGGGACAGTGTGGCACAGCCGATCAGTGATGGTGCTCGTAGCTGGTTCCCTTGGCCCGCTCGAACGATGCCTTCACCTCATCCTCCGCGTCGGCATAGCCGGTCCAGGTGGCGCCCTCGACGGACTTTCCTGGTTCCAGGTCCTTATACACCGAGAAGAAGTGCTCGATTTCAAGCAGCATGTGTTCCGGGACGCTGTCCAGATCACGCAGGTCCCGACGCCGGGTGTCCGCGGTGGGCACGCACAGCACCTTGTCGTCGCCGCCCATCTCGTCCTTCATGCGGAACATCGCCACGGCGTAGCACTCGATGAGGCAGCCGGGGAATGTCGGCTCGGCTCCGATGACCATCGCGTCCAGCGGGTCACCATCCTGGCCCAGGGTGCCCTCGATGAAGCCGTAGTCGTAGGGGTACTGCGTCGAGGTGAACAGAGTGCGATCCAGCCGGATCCGCCCCGTGTTGTGGTCCATCTCGTACTTGTTCTTCTCACCCTTGGGGATCTCGACGGTCACGTCGAACAACACGCGGCGCGCGGCTGGGGAATCGTCGAAGTCATCGGGGGCAGTGTCACTCACAGACCGGCTCCTATGATGGTGTGGCGCCCGCAATGGCGGGCCGATACCTCGGCACAATACCGCGTCTGGAGCAGTAGTGAGCGCAGAGCAGCCCGCCCCGCGGCGGACCAGGGCATGGGTACTTGTCGCCGTCGTTGTGGCGCTCGGGTTGGTGGGTGCCGTGGCGTTTCGCCCGGTGGCGCTGCTGACGGGGGCCATCGTGACGGGGGCCCCCACGACTATCGCCCCAGAGATGTTCGATCCGCCGCCCACCCCCAGCGTCACTCCGGCGATCGGTAACGGGCTGGCGGCCGAAGCCCCGCAGGCCCCGGCGGGGACCGCGCCGGACCCCGCGACGCTGCAGGCCAGGCTCGATGGCCTCGACACCGCGCGGCTCACCGCCTCCGATCAGCCGGTGACCTCGGCGTTCGTGGTGCTTGACGCCGCCGATGGCACCTCGCTGGCCGCGACCAACGCCGAGGTGTCCTTGATCCCGGCCTCGAATACCAAGCTCCTGACGGCCACCGCGGTGATGAACGCCTTCGATGGCAGCGAGCGGTTCAGCACCAAGGTGGTGCAACCCGACCCCACCAGCATCGTGCTCGTGGGCGGCGGTGATCCGCTGCTGACCACCGAGCCGGTCGCAGCCGACACCTACCCGCAGCCCGCCTCGCTGCGCGAGCTCGCCCAGCTCACCGCCGAGGCGCTCCAAGCCACCGGCGATCAGAGCGTCACGTTGGGCTACGACGCCACCTGGTTCACCGGGCCTGGCTGGAACCCCAGCTGGCCCAGCAAGTACCGCGACCAGGTGACCCCGATCACCGCGCTGTGGGCCGACGAGGGCCGCGACGGCAACGGGGCCCGCAGTCAGGACCCGGCGGCGGCCGCCGCGGCAAGCTTCGCTGCGCAGCTCACCGAGCTCGGGATCACCGTGACCGCGCCCCCGCAACCCGTCACCGGCTCGGGGCCCGAACTCGCCGCGGTCGAATCACTGCCGGTGCACGTGTTGGTCGAGCAGGCGGTGCTGCGCTCCAACAACTCCTTCACCGAGGTGCTGGGATTCCAGCTGGCGCTGGCCACCGGGCACCCCGCCACATTCGCCGGATCAGCGGCAGCCATCCGGGAGCAGCTCGCCGGGCTCGGGATCTGGGCTGAGGGGGCAGTGCTGCACGACGCGTCGGGGCTGTCTCGCGCCAACCTGGTATCGGCCGGGCTGCTCGCCGACGTCATGCGGTATGTGGTCAGTGAGCCTCGTCTGTCCGGGGTGCTGGACGGGTTACCCGTGGCGGGAGTCACTGGAACCCTGGCCGATCGCTTCAACGACGAGATCTCCCAACCTGCCCGCGGTATCGCACGCGCCAAGACCGGGACCCTCAGCGGCGTCGCCAGCCTGGCCGGGGTGAGCCTCACCGCCGACGGGCGGGAAGTGGTCTTCGCCTTCATCACCAACGGCTCACCCGATGGGTGGGCGGCCAAGGTATGGAGCGACCAGGGCGCCGGGATCATCACCGGGTGTGGGTGCTGATGGCCAGCCTGCCCCCGATCGATTGGCACCTGGCGCGCGGCATCGCCAGGCCGTTGACTGGTGACGTCCCGGTCGTGAGCCGCCCGCAGGCAGTGGCAGTCGTGGCGGACTTGCGGCTGCGGGCCCAGCGCGCCGGTGCCTTGGCGCTGGAGGCCAGCGAGCTCGACTCGCGGCCCGCGGATCGGGTGGTCGTGGTGGATCGTGCGGGCTGGACCACTGCAATGTCACGGATGGTGCAGCAGGTGCTCGGCCGGATCGACCTGCCCCGGCGCACCGGGTGGCCTCACCGGCTCGCCGGCCTTGGATATGGGCTGACGATCGGCGGGGGGCTCGGCCTCTTCAGCCGATACCTGCTCGGCCAGTACGACGCCTTCTCCGACGACCCGGCGCTGTACCTGGTGGCCCCCAACATCCTCGCCCAGGAACGCAGCCGGCACTTCGTGCCACGCGATTTCCGGCTCTGGGTCGCGGCGCACGAGCAGACCCATGCCCTGCAGACGAATGCGGCGCCCTGGACCGCGCGCTACCTGCTGCGGCGCTTCGAGATCGTCGCGCGCGACGACCTCACCGCGGCGGGCCTGGCCCGTGGGCTGGCCACCGGCGGTCCGGGAGCCATCGGTTGGCTCGGCGGCGACACAGATCAGGCGCTGGAGGAGATCACAGCACTGATGACGCTGCTGGAGGGGCACGCGGATCTCATCGCCGACCGGCTCGGGACCAAGGAGATTCCCAGCGTGCGCCAGCTGCGCCGCGCCTTCGCCCGCGGGGACAGCGGCGGCCTGATTGCGCGCCACCTCCCCGTCGCCGACAAGTCTGCCCAGTACCGCGATGGGCTCAGCTTTTGCCGCGCGGTGGTCCGCAGCGTCAAGGTGGCCGGTCTCAACGCCGCCTTCGCTGGCCCGGAGTTCCTGCCCACCGGCTCGGAGCTACGCACCCCCGCCTCCTGGGTCAAGCGCGTCCATGGCTAGGCACGAACTCGGGCCTGCCGCCTTCGAGGTGGCCCGTGCCGTGGCCGCTGTCATGCCCTCGGGTGAGGTGATCGTCGGCTGCTCGGGTGGCGCCGACTCCCTGGCGCTGGCCCTGGGAGCCCAGTGGGCCGCGCCACGCTGCGATGCTCAGGTGCTGGCGGTGGTGATCGATCACGGGCTCCAGCCGGCCTCAGCTCAGACGGCCCGGCGGGTGGTGGAGCAGCTGCGATCCCGCGGCATATCCGCCCAGGTCCGCCGCGTGCACGTCGATGCCGCCTCGGCCGACGGGCCGGAGGCCGCCGCGCGGGACGCACGGCTGGCCGAGCTCGGCGGCGATGGCCTGCCCGTTCTGCTCGGGCACAGCCTCGACGATCAGGCAGAAACAGTGCTGCTGGGTCTGCTGCGGGGTTCCGGCACCCGCTCGCTGGCGGGGATGGCGGCCGCCCGGGGCCCATTCCTTCGGCCGCTGCTGGGGGTACGCCGCGCCACGTTGCGCGATGCCTGCCACCAGTGGGGTCTCGAGGTCTGGGACGATCCCCACAACCAGGATCCCCGGTTCGCCAGGGTCAGGGCCCGGCGGCATCTGGCGGGGATGGCGGCCGAACTCGGACGCGACCTCGCGCCCGCACTGGCCCGCACCGCGACGCTAGCCCGCGCGGATGCCGACCTGCTGGACGAGCTCGCGTGGCAGACATTGCCCGGCCCTTTAGGTGAGGAGTTCCAGGTGCTGTCGCTGGCCGGTCAGCCGAGTGCGGTGCGCTGGCGCGCGCTGCTGTCCTGGCTGAGCGAGAACGGGCTGCCGGAGGTGGCGATGGTTCACATCCTCGCGGTGGATGCCTTGGTGGTTGACTGGCGCGGGCAGGGGCCGGTCGCGGTTCCCGGAGGCACCGTGGCCCGGTCCCAGGGCCGCCTCAGCCTGACCCGCACGTGGCCGGCCGCCACCGGGAGGTGAGCGAGTCGTCGCCCACCGGCTGGCGTCGTCTAGGCTATGCGCGTGGATGCTGCTGACGTAACAACTGACCTGTCCGAAATCCTCTACACGGCCGATCAAATCACCGAACGGGTCGCGGAAGTTGCTGCCCAGATTGATGCGGACTACGCCGGTCGTGACGTCCTCATGGTGGGGGTGCTCAACGGTGCCGTGATGGTGGTCAGCGACCTTCAGCGCGCCATGAAGTCGCACGTCGAAATGGACTGGATGGCGATCTCGTCCTACGGTTCGGGCACCCAGTCCAGTGGCGTGGTGCGTATCCTCAAGGACCTCAACACCGACCTGCAGGGCCGCCATGTCATCGTCGTGGAGGACATCATCGACACTGGCCTCACCCTGAGCTACCTGATGAGCAACCTTGCCTCCCGGGGCCCGGCGAGCCTGGAGATCATGACGATGTTCCGTAAGCCCGCCGCGGCCAAGATCGACGTCGATGTCCGCTACGTCGGGTTCGACATCCCCAACGACTTCGTCATCGGCTACGGACTGGACTATGCGGGGCGCTACCGCAACCTGCGTGACCTCGGGGTTCTGGCCCCGCACGTCTACTCCTGAAGCATTCGTGGGCCGCGATCTCAGCGGCGAGGGCTCCTAGGTTGCGCTGGTAGTCTTTCCAAGGCCCACACCGTCATCGGAGAGAACGGCATCCAGCCCTGTGAACAAGTATCTCAAGAGCCCTATGGGGTGGCTCGTTTGGATCATCGTGCTGATCCTGCTCTTCTCGCTTGGAGCGCAGACGTTCAGCGCCGTGTTCGGCTTCCAGACCAAGCCCACCTCCGAGGTCATGGACCTCCTCAAGGGAAATGAAAAGCTCGAGTCTGTCGTGTTGACCGACGGCGAACAGGTGATCCAGATCACCACCGAGGGCGGGGACCGGATTCAGACCGCCTGGGTGGGCGATCAGGTCAACGACATCATTGCGTTGCTGTCCAAGCGTCAGGCCGACGGCACCCTCAAGGAGTGGGAGGGACGAAACCCCACCCCGGGGCTGTTGTCGACCCTGCTCTACACAGGCCTGCCGTTCCTGCTGCTGGCCGTCGGCTTCTTCTTCGTGATGCGCATGATGGTCAACAACGGATCGGGTGGTCCGTTGTCCTTCGGCAAGTCCAAGGCCAAACTGGCCAGCAAGGACACACCGCAGACCACCTTCGCCGACGTCGCAGGCGAGGAAGAGGCAGTCGAGGAGCTCGAAGAGATCAAGGAGTTCCTCGCCGAGCCGGGCAAGTTCCAAAAGCTTGGCGCCAAGATCCCCAAGGGCGTGCTGCTCTACGGCCCGCCCGGAACGGGTAAGACGCTGCTGGCGCGGGCCGTCGCGGGTGAGGCCGGGGTCCCGTTCTTCTCGATCTCCGGTTCGGATTTCGTCGAGATGTTTGTCGGAGTCGGTGCCTCCCGGGTCCGTGACCTGTTCGAGCAGGCCAAGGAGGCCGCACCGGCCATCATCTTCATCGACGAGATCGATGCCGTGGGTCGCCATCGCGGCGCAGGCATGGGCGGTGGCCACGACGAGCGGGAGCAGACCCTCAACCAGTTGCTGGTGGAGATGGACGGCTTCGACGTCCATGGCGGGGTTATCCTGATCGCTGCCACCAACCGGCCCGATGTGCTGGACCCGGCGCTGCTGCGCCCCGGCCGGTTCGACCGGCAGATTTCGGTCGAGGCACCGGATCTGGACGGCCGCCTCCATATCCTCAAGGTGCACGCCCAGGGCAAACCGCTTGCCAGCGGCGTCGACCTCGAATCGATCGCTCGCCGCACCCCTGGCTTCTCCGGGGCCGATCTGGCCAATGTCATCAATGAGGCAGCGCTGCTGGCCGCGAGGCAAAACCGTGAGGTCATCGCGCAGCCGCAACTCGACGAGGCAATTGACCGCGTCATCGCCGGGCCGCAGAAACGCAGCCGGCTGATGAACGACAGGGAACGCCTCATCACCGCTTACCACGAGGGCGGGCACGCGCTGGTGGCTGCCGCGATGCCGGGCAACGACCCGGTGCAGAAGGTCACCATCTTGCCGCGGGGCCGGGCGCTGGGTTACACGATGGTGATGCCCGACTCGGACAAGTATTCCCAGACCCGCGGCGAGTTGCTCGATCAGATGGCCTACATGATGGGCGGGCGCGCCGCGGAGGAACTTATCTTCCATGACCCGACCACGGGCGCCCAGAACGACATAGAGAAGGCCACGAAGGTGGCCCGGGCGATGGTGACCCAGTACGGGATGAGCGCCAAGGTCGGGGCGGTGCGCGTCGGCGGGGGAGACTCCGAGCCCTTCATGGGCATGCGAGGCACCGATTCCTCGGTGGAGTACTCCGAGGCGATGGCGGCCGTCATTGATCAGGAGGTCGCCGAACTGATCCACACCGCGCACCAGGAAGCCTTCGACGTGCTGGTGGACAACCGGGACGTGCTCGACGAGTTGGTGCGGCAGCTGTTCGCGAAGGAAACCCTGAACAAGGCCGAGGTCGCCGAGGTATTCGCCGCGCTGCGGCGCCGCGAGAAGCGCCCGGCCTGGACCGGATCCGATCTGCGGGTGCCCTCGGATATCCCGCCGGTGACGGTGCCGCCGAGCCCGGCGCCCCAGCCGGCCCAGGAACCGACCGCGGCAGCCGAACCGGCGGAGCCGCCGGCGGATTGGGCGCCCCCGCAGTGGCCGCCGAAGGCTTGACATGGCCGTCGATAGGCCTCGTATCGAGGCTGCTGTCCGCGAGATCCTGCTGGCGATCGGGGAGGACCCCCACCGGGACGGCCTGATCGACACCCCATCGCGGGTGGCCAAGTCCTACGACGAGCTGTTCTCCGGGCTGGGGAAAGACCCCGCCGAGTTGCTCGCGACGACATTCGACGAGTGCCACGGTGAGCTCGTCCTGGTCAAGGACATCGAGCTGGTCAGTTCGTGTGAGCATCACTTGTTGCCTTTCATTGGCTCGGCCCACGTCGGCTACATCCCGGCCCGGGACGGCAGGGTGACGGGCCTGAGCAAGCTGGCCCGATTGGTCGACGTGTACGCCCGCCGGCCGCAGGTGCAGGAGCGGCTCACCTCCCAGATCGCTGACGCCCTGGTCACGCACCTTCACGCCCGTGGCGTCATAGTCGTCCTCGAGGCCGAGCACCTGTGCATGTCTACCCGTGGCGTGCGCAAGCCGGGTGCCAAGACTGTGACCAGCGCGGTGCGGGGGCTGCTGCGCAACGCAGCTACCCGCGCCGAGGCGATGAGCCTCATCCTCGGGAAGTAGCCATGGCCGTTTCCGGTTCACTGGGGGCAGCATGACGCTGATCATGGGGGTGCTCAACGTCACCGACGATTCCTTCTCCGACGGCGGCAGGTTCACCGATATCCAGGTCGCCGTCTCGCACGGGCTGCGGCTGGTCGAGCGGGGAGCCCGCATCGTCGACGTCGGCGGCGAATCGACCCGGCCCGGCGCCAGCCGGATCCCTGCCGCGCAGGAGCTGGCGCGGGTGCTGCCGGTCATCGAGCGGCTCGCCGCGGCGGGGGTCGTGGTGTCGGTGGACACCACCCGCGCGGAGGTGGCTGCCGCCGCTGTGGCCCGCGGGGCCAGCATCGTCAACGATGTCTCGGGCGGCCAGGCCGATCCGCAGATGCTGCCGCTGGTGGCAGGCCTCGGCGTTGACTATGTGCTGATGCACTGGCGGGGCCACTCCGAGGTGATGCAGCGCAGGGCCGAGTACACCGATGTGGTCGCCGACGTCGAGGCGGAGCTGCTCAGTGGCCGGGACCGCGCGCTGAGCGCGGGGGTGAGGCAGGATCGGATCATCCTGGATCCGGGTATCGGCTTCGCCAAGACCTACGACCACAACTGGGCGATCCTGCGTGAGCTCGGACGCTTCAACCGGCTCGGCCATCGGCTCCTGGTGGGGGTATCCCGGAAGGGTTTCCTGGGTGAGCTCCTGGGCGGCAGACCACCTCAGGAGCGCGACGCAGCCACCGCCGCCATCAGCTGCTGGGCAGGGCTGCACGACGTCTGGGCGGTGCGCACCCACGAGGTGTCCGCCCAAGTGGATGCGGTTGCCATCGGGCACAAACTGAGCCCCACGGGTGGGGTAGAGTCGAGGAAATCCGAACCACAGGAGAGGGGCGAACGATCGACGTCATCGCGCTGACCGGCCTTACCGGCTGGGGCCGTCACGGGGTGTTCCCACGCGAGACACGCGACGGTCAGCAGTTTGTGGTTGACGTCGAACTATTCGTGCCGCGGCTGCCGGATTCCGACGAGCTTGGCGACACACTCGATTACGCCGATGTCGCGGTTCAGGTTGAGCGGATCGTGACCGGACCCGCCTTTCGTCTCATCGAAACGGTGGCCCACCGGATCGCCGAACGCTGCCTCGCCTACCCTGGGGTGCAGGCCACCACCGTCACAGTTCACAAGCCCCAGGCCCCGATCCCGCAGGAAGTGCGCGACCTCTCGGTCACGATTCACAGGAGTAGAGATGACCAACGGACCATTTGATATCGACGTCGATACCCTGGGTAACCTGCGGCCCATCTCCAAGGTGGTCTTCAGCCTCGGCTCCAACCAGGGTGACTCCGCCGCCTATCTGGCCGAGGCGGTGGACTATCTCGCCGACACCCCCGATCTCATCCTCGTGGACGTTTCCCCCGTGTACCAGACCAAGCCGGTGGGCGGGCCGGAGCAACCCGATTTCCTCAACGTCGTGGTGGTGGCGGAGTCGACGCTGGAGCCGCTGACCCTGCTCGACCGCGCGATGGCCATCGAGGAGAACTTTGGCCGCGAGCGCCTGATCCAGGACGGTCCCCGAACTCTCGATATCGACATCATCATGGTGGGGCGCCGGGTCAGCGAGGACGACATTGAGCTGCCGCATCCACGGGCCCATGAGCGGGCATTCGTGCTGGTGCCGTGGCTGGATATCGACCCGACGGCCGAGTTGGCGGGATTCGGCAGAATCTCGGATCTGGTGCCGCAGCTGGACGTCTCGGGGGTCCGTCGGCGAGACGATGTGGTGATCCCCACCCCCGCCCGCCGTTGAGCGAACCCGACACACCCCGGCTGGGCGTCACCACCACCCGGCAGATCTCGGTGGCGGCCCTGTCCGGTGCCATCATCGCGTTCGCGGTGCTGAGCCTCGGAGACGCCGCCGGCTGGTTCGCCCCGATGGTCCCGTGGACGGTGCCCGCCGTGCTTGCTGTGCTCGCGGTGGTCGCGTTGGGCTATGCCCGAGCGCTGCCGCGACGCATTGACCAGCAGCAGGTCTCGGCAGATGAGGGGGTGCGGGCGCTGGTCATCGGAAAGTCGATGTCGATGACGGGGGCGGTGCTGGCCGGCGGCCATGTCGTCTACGTTGCCTGGTTTGTGAACTCGCTGCCTGCGCCCCATCCCGCTGCCCGGGTGGTGGTGGGGGCCGTCACGATCCTCATGTCTTTGGCGGTGGCCTGGGCCGGGGTTCGGTTGGAGCGGGCGTGCCGGGTGAATGATGACTCCGGTGAGGGGCCTGAAACACCCTCAGAACCGGCCTGATCGGCCCGCCGGGACAACACGCCTGCGCGCCCTCCTGGCTGATGCACCCCGCGAGGCCTACCATGGCCTCATGGCTGCACGTCGAACCGCAACTTCTTCCTCCGAACGTACTGCAGCGTTCACCATTCTGGCCGTCGGCACTCTTGCTGCCCTAGCGTCCCTGCTCGGTGGGGTCTGGGTCCTGCGCGCAGGGGTTGTCGTGGCGATCATGATGGCTTTCGCCGCTGTCTGGCTCTCGATGCTTGAGCTTCGCCGTGAACGGCGGGAGCATCATGAGGAACTCCGGCGCCAGATCGACATGCGACTCAGCGAGTCGGATCGTCATCACGCCGAGTCCCTGGCGATGATCGAGCGCTTCTCCGCCCGTACCGACAACCTCAAGCGGGTCGCTGGCTCGCTGCGTCGCCAGCTTGCGGCCGCCAATTCCGAGCTCAGCACTTTGCGTGGCAATGCAGTGTGGCTGCGCGGTGAGGTCTCCAGCCGTCAGGCGCGCATCGACGAACTGTGCTCCGAGGTCGAATCACTCGCGACGCAGGTCCGCGAGATGACCGCCGCCAACGACGAGAACGTGGTCGATCTGCCGCGGCACGGTGTTGCCGCGAAGCTCGATCCGGATGCCAGCGAGCTGTGGGGCGACGACGAGCAACCGACGATGGTCGACATCTCCATGGTGAACTTCGACGCAGCGCCGGAGCAACTGCGCAAGCACGCCTGAGCGCCTCGGCGTGAGCCCCTGTGGGCCTGCGTCGGCAACGCTTGCCCCTGACCCGCCCAAGGTAGCCGCTGAGGCCGCCTTGGGCGGATTCATTCGGAGCGGGCGGCGCCGCAGGTGTGCGGTGTGGGAGGCGGGCTACTTGTCCAGGTCCCCGATGGCGTATCCGAGCGAGGCCACCACGTCGGGTATCAGGTCGAGCTCGGTGCCTTTCAGCAGCCGGTTCAGGGCCGAGACGTTCGCGAACGTCGGGGTGCGTAACGCCAGCCGCCACGGCGTCGGGCCGCCCCGCGAGACCAGCAGCACCCCAGCGATGCCCCAGGGGGCCTCGATCTCGCTGTGATGCTCGCCTTCGGGCACCTTGAGCCGCCGTGACAGCGCGACCTCCACCGGCCCTTCGGGCAGCCCCTGCAGGCATTCCTCGATCAGACGGCAGCTTTGGCGGACGTCGGCTAGCAGCACCGCGAAGCGATCGTGAGCGTCGCCGCCCGATCGGGTCGGGGGGCGCACCTCGAGCTGCGGGTAGGCAAGATAGCCCCGCAGCCGCCGATCCAGGTTCAGCCCCGCAGCGCGGGAGACCGGCCCGGACAGCCCAAATCCGCGGCATGTGGACTGATCGGCCACCCCAAGCCCCGAGAGCGACGCCGCACGCCGAGCCAGCGAGGTCTCCAGATCGTCGAGGATAGGGAAGAACCCCGCGACCAGTCTCGCCGTCGCCGAGAGCCATCCCGCGGGCGGCGGGGACGCCAGCCCGCCGATGCGGGTGAGCATCGGATGGACTCGGTTTCCCGACCAATCCCGCAGGTGATCACGCACCTGATCGACGGCTCGCCACAGCCTGGCGGCCAGCTCCTCATCTGCCAAGTAGGACAGGTATGACAGGTGCGAATGAATGCGCGCCAATTCGGCAAGCAGAGTCCGTAACCAGGTTGCTCTGAGCGGCGCAATCAAGCCCATCGCTTGCTCCACGGCAAGCGTGACTGCTATTTCCCCGCTCACGCTGGACATCCAGTCGTGCCTGTCTGACAGCATCGTCACCGCCCGGTAATCGCGCACTTCGAACAGTTTCTCCGCCGCTCGGTGGAGGAAACCTGGCTGGATATCAACCCAGTGGATCTTCGATCCTCGAAGTACCACGTCCAGGGCTACCGCCCCAGCGTCACTTGGGTGTCTGCCCTGGCCGACGGGCAACCGGGTCCGTCCAGGTAATTTCACTCCGCCGATCGACAAGCGTCTCAACATGTTTGGCTTTGACCCCCTGGGCGTGTAATGATTGCGACACCAGCCTAAACCAGCGGGTAACCGTGGGGATTATTCGCGATCTACTAATTCTGGGGGAGATGCAATGGCAAAGAAAGTTCACGTCCAGCTGATCGATGATATCGATGAATCAGTTGCGGAGCGTACAGTTACCTTCGCGCTCGATGGCGCCTCATATGAGATCGACCTGAGCGCGGACAACATCGCTAAGCTGCAAGCGGCGCTGGCTCCTTTTGTGGACAACGCTCAGGCGCAGTCTAGCCGTGTGCGGGGTCGCAAGGCCGCGGCGCGGGGCGCCGGAAGGGCCGACGCCTCGCTCGTGCGGGCCTGGGCCCGGGAGCAGGGGATGGAAGTCTCCGACCGTGGTCGGGTGCCCAATGAGGTGCTCGAGGCCTACCGCAACGCCCACTAGCGGCGCGTGGCTGAACGCCTGCACGCATAGGACGTCTCCCACAGGCGCTCGGCCTTGTCCTCGCGGCTGATACCGTGGGGTATTAGGCGGTTGCGCCGCCTTGCACCTTTTTGGTATGGGCGAGACAATTGGCACATCCGCCGGGACTGCGACTCAATTGTTCAACACCCTCGCTGACGCTGAAGTGTCAGCGAGGGTGTTGTCGTGTCGTGAGTCGAACCGCGTTCGCAACGGGTGAACAGCGGAATCGGCGACGTTGGGGAGGTGTTGGGTAGGCTGGACAAGTCGGGTACCGGATCCACTTTGATCCAACTCGCAGGAGGGGATGGACTTAATATGTTCGAACGGTTCACTGATCGCGCCCGCCGGGTCATCGTGCTGGCGCAGGACGAGGCCAAACTGCTCAATCACAATTACATCGGCACCGAGCACATCCTGCTCGGACTGATCCACGAGGGTGAAGGCGTCGCCGCAAAGGCACTCGAGTCGCTTGGCATCTCGCTGGAAGCTGTCCGCGAACAGGTGGAGGAGATCATCGGTCAGGGGCAACAGGCCCCCACCGGTCATATCCCGTTCACCCCGCGCGCCAAGCGGGTGCTGGAGCTTTCGCTGCGCGAGGCGCTACAGATGAATCACAACTACATCGGCACCGAGCACATCCTGCTCGGGCTGATCCGCGAAGGTGAAGGCGTGGCGGCCCAGGCGTTGCTGAAACTCGGCGCCGACCTGAACCGGGTCCGCAGCACGGTGATCCAGCTGTTGTCGGGGTATCAGGGGAAGGAAGCCTCGATGTCGGGGGCGCCGGAGACAGGGCCCGAGAAGTCCTCGTCGCAGGTGCTGGACCAGTTCGGGCGCAACCTGACGCAGGCGGCGCGAGAGAATCGCCTCGATCCTGTCATCGGGCGCACGCACGAGATCGAGCGTGTCATGACTGTGCTGAGCCGGCGCACCAAGAATAACCCGGTGCTGATCGGCGAGCCCGGGGTCGGCAAGACCGCCGTCGTGGAGGGCCTGAGCCAGGCCATCGTGCGCGGCGACGTCCCCGAGACACTGCGCGATAAGCAGATCTACACCCTCGACCTGGGTGCGCTCGTGGCCGGTTCGCGTTACCGGGGCGATTTTGAGGAGCGCCTGCGCAAGGTGCTCAAGGAGATCAAGACCCGCGGCGACATCATGCTGTTCATCGACGAGATCCACACGCTGGTGGGGGCCGGTGCCGCCGAGGGCGCCATCGACGCGGCGAGCATTCTCAAGCCGATGCTTGCCCGTGGTGAGCTGCAGACCATCGGGGCGACCACGCTCGACGAGTACCGCAAGCACATCGAGAAGGACGCCGCCTTGGAGCGGCGCTTCCAGCCCATCCAGGTGGCCGAGCCGTCGGTCTCGCTAACGGTGGACATCCTCAAGGGGCTGCGCGACCGGTACGAGGCGCACCACAGGATCACCATCACCGATGAGGCGCTGTCGGCTGCCGCGACGATGGCCGACCGCTACATCCAGGATCGTTTCCTGCCCGATAAGGCCATCGACCTGATCGACGAGGCCGGTGCCCGGTTGCGCATCCAGCGGATGACAGCCCCACCGGACCTGCGCGAGTTCGACGACAAGATCGCCTCGCTTCGGGTGGAGAAGGACGCGGCGATAGACGCCCAGGATTTCGAACTGGCCGCCAAGCTCCGCGACGAGGTCCAGCAGCTGCAGGCCCAGCGCAGCGAGAAGGAGGAGGCTTGGAAGCAGGGCGACTCCGATGTTCCCGCGGTGGTGGGTGAGGAGGAGATCGCCGTGGTCCTCTCGGGCACCACCGGGATCCCAGTGTTCAAGCTGACCGAAGAGGAGTCGGCCAGGCTGCTGCGTATGGAGGCCGAGCTCGGAAAGCGCTACATCGGGCAAGAGGACGCCGTGAAGGCGCTTTCGCGATCGATTCGCCGCACCCGCGCCGGGCTGAAGGATCCCAAGCGTCACAGCGGCTCGTTCATCTTCGCGGGCCCCTCGGGAGTCGGTAAGACAGAGCTGACCAAGGCGCTGACCGAGTTCCTGTTCGGCGACGAGGATGCCCTGATCACTCTCGACATGAGCGAGTACTCCGAGAAGCACACGGCGTCGCGGATGTTCGGCTCGCCCCCCGGGTATGTCGGCTACGAGGAGGGCGGTCAGCTCACCGAGAAGGTGCGCCGCAAGCCGTTCTCAGTGGTGCTGTTCGACGAGATCGAGAAGGCGCACCCGGACATCTTCAACTCGCTGCTGCAGATCCTCGACGAGGGTCGGCTCACCGATGCCCAGGGCAGGGTGGTCGACTTCAAGAACACTGTGATCGTCATGACCACCAACCTCGGCTCGCGCGACATCAGCAAGGGCATCAACCTTGGGTTCTCCAAGGCCGGGGATGAGGCCTCCAGCTACGAGAAGATGAAGGCAAAGGTCTCCGACGAGCTCAAGCAGCACTTCCGTCCCGAGTTCCTCAACCGCGTGGACGAGATCGTGGTGTTCCACCAGCTCACGCAGGCCGACATCGAGCGGATCGTTGACCTGATGATCACCCAGATCGAGCGGCGCCTGAGGGACAAGGACATGGGCATCGAGCTCACGTCCGCCGCCAAGACGCTGGTGGCCAAGCGCGGATTCGATCCGGTGCTCGGGGCGCGGCCGCTGCGCCGGGCCATCCAGCGCGATATCGAGGACATCCTGGCGGAGAAGATCCTGTTCGGTGAGCTTGCTGCCGGCCAGATAGTCCAGGTCGATGTCGCCGAGGAGGGTGCCGAACTGCCGTTCAAGTTCACCGGCGTCGCCACCCCCGGGGTGGAGGAGTTGACCTCCGCGGCCATCGACAGCGAGTAGCCCACCACATCACCCGTCCCGGGACCCCATGCCAGTCGGCATGGGGTCCCGGGCCGTTTCGCGCAATGATGGAGGCGTGTTGGAGTTCCTCAGACCGACCTACCAAGCCCTGCTGCGTCCGGTGGCGGCGGTCCTCACCCACCTGGGCGTCAGCGCGAATGCAGTCTCGGTGGCGGGGACGTTGGGCGTCGTCGCGGCGAGTGTGTGGTGGCTGGGGCGGGGGCACTTCCTGGCTGGCTCGGCGCTCGTGGCGCTGTTCCTGCTCGGCGACGGCCTCGACGGTGCCGTGGCTCGGTTGACCGGTGGCGGTTCCAGATTCGGGGCATTCCTGGATTCGACGCTGGACCGGGTGGCCGATGCCGCTGTGTTCGGGTCGCTGGCGTGGTGGTTCGCCACCAGCTCGCACCTGCCGGGCCTCGCCGCCGCGGTGATGTCTCTGGTTGCGGCGTTGCTGGTGTCCTATGCCCGGGCCCGGGCCGAGGTGGAGGGCTGGCGGGCCGATGCCGGGCCCGCCGAACGCACTGACCGGCTCGTGATCTGCCTGGTCGGTACCGGTCTGGTCGGCCTCGGCGCACCCGTCGAGGTTGCTGTCGGCGCGCTGTGGCTCGTGGCCGCGCTGAGCATCCTGACAGTGGCGCGCCGGATCCGCGCGGCGGCCGCGCAAGCCGGGGTCGCTACGCCGGGGTGATCACCCCGGAGCTGAGCCGCACCCGGACCGTGGCGGTGCGCAGCCGCTCGCCGTGGGCGATGACCGCCCGCTGACCATCGGGCAGGCCGATCCCGATCTCGACGTGGTCGGGGGCGAAACCCTCGTCGAGTACCGGCACCTCGAGCCCGTCGTCGACGATGTCGAAGCTGTGCAGCCCCACCCCCAGCAGGGAGCCGACGGGCAGTTCACCGGTCCAGCCCAGACGCTGGGCCGTGGCCTGGGTGAGGACCGTGCGGTACCCCAGGAAGGCCGCCACCGCCTGAGTGGCCGGGGCGTGGCGCAGCGCCTCGGGGGAGTCGCGCTGGACGAGCCGCCCGGCCTCCATCACGGCAACCTCGTCTGCGATGGCGAAGGCCTCCTGGTGATCGTGGGTGATGTACAACGCCGTCGTGCCGGTCTCGCGCAGGATCCGGCGCAGGTCCTCGGCCAGCCTGCCGCGCAAGCCGGGATCGAGTGCTGACAGCGGTTCGTCGAGCAGCAGCGCCCGCGGCGCGGGTGCCAGCGACCTGGCCAGCGCCACCCGCTGCGCCTGGCCGCCCGACAGCTCGCTGGGCTTACGGTCGCCGTATCCGGCCAGGCCGACCAGCTCCAGCAGCGCGGCTACCCTGTGCTCCCGGTCCCGGCGTGGCCACTTCGATATCCCGTAGCCGACGTTCTTGGCCACGTTCATACTCGGGAACAGCTGCGCATCCTGGAACACCAGCCCGATGTTGCGTTTGTGGACCGTGATCCCGGCGAGGTCCTCGCCGTCCCATCGGATCTGGCCCGATGCCAACGGTTCCAGCCCCACCACGGCCCGCAGCAGTGATGTCTTGCCGCAACCGGACGGGCCGAGTAGCCCAGTGATGGCGCCCGTGGGGACGTGAAGGCTGACGCGGTCCACTGCAGTGACCTGTGCGTAGCGCACCACGATGTCGGTGAGGTGTAGGCCCGCTACCATGCGGAGACTCCCTTCGCTCGGGCCGATTCGGCCAGTGCCATGACCGTCGCGGTCAATCCTGCCAGGACAGTGGCGGCCGCCAGCGCCACCTGATAGTTGTGCGCCCCCGGGCTTGAGATCAGCCGATAGATCACGATGGGCAGGGTGGGCTCGTCGGGCCTGGCGAGGAAGCTGGTGGCACCGAACTCACCCAGGGATGTCGCCACAGCGAACCCAACGGCGATTCCCAGCCCCCGCGCCAGCATCGGGAACTCGATGCGCCGCAGCACCTGCCAGGGGCTGGAGCCCAGCGTTCTGGCTGCCTCCAGCTGTCTCACATCGAGCGCCATCAACGCGGGCATCAGGGTCCGGACCACCAACGGCAGTGCGACCAGGGCCTGCGCGATCGGCACCAGGATCAGGCTGGAGCGCAGGTCCAACGGTGGCTGGTTGAGGGTGATGAGGTAGCCGAAGCCCAGCGTGACCGCCGAGACCCCCAGGGGAAGCAAGAACAATCCCTCGATCCCGCGTAGCGCCCAGCGGGCGCCGGCCGATCGGGGGCGCCGGGTGGCGACCAGACTCACCAGGCTCCCCAGCGTCACCGAGATAGCCGCGGAGACCGCGGCGATCCACAGGGAGTTCCACGCGGCGTTGAGGATCGGGATCGGGACCACGAGCCCGGCCGAGGACGCCAGGTCGGTGTAGTTGGCCAGCGTGAACTCGCCCCGGCGTTGCAGCGACCCCACCACCAGCGCGGCCATGGGCGCGATCAGGCCGATCACGACGAGTCCGGTGAGCCCCACCGCGAAGCCATCCGAGGCCCACGACATCGCCCGGGGCCGCTGCTCGTGCAGTGCGGCGGCCCCCCGGCTGCGTCGCTGCAGGGCATTGGTCAGGGCCAGCGTCAACGCCACCACAACGAGCTGGGCCACCGACAGCGCCGCAGCTGCCGGAAGGTTCAGCAACTGCGTGGTCTGATACCAGATCTCGGTCTCGATGGTGGAGTAGCGGCTCCCGCCCAGCACCATGACGATACCGAAGGCCGTGGAGTTGAACAGGAACACCAGCGCCGCGCCCGCCGCGATGGCTGGGCCCAGCGCCGGCAACGTCACCGTCAGCAGCGATCGCACCGGGCCGGCGCCCAGGGCCTGGGCTGCCTCGGGAATCCGGCGATCGAGCCGGGCCCACATCGTTCCGGTGGTCCGCACTATCACCGAGTAGTTGAAGAAGACCATCGCCGCGATGATCGCCGCGTAGGAGCCCTGGCTACCCAGCCCATCCAGTAGCACCCCGAACGCGACGCCCACCACCACGGTGGGCAACACGAATGGGACCGAGGCCACCACCCGCAACGCGGACTGGCCGCGGAACCTGATCCGGTACAGCGCATAGGCGCCCGGGATGCCGAGCGCGAGGCAGGCGAGCGTGGCCACTGTGGCGCTTGAGAGCGTGAACCACACTATGCGCCAGGTCCGGGCAGCGCCGAAGACGTGGCCCAATCCGGCCAGGGTCCAGCCGGTCTCGTCGTGGAACCCGCGCAGCACCAGCGTCGCGGTCGGCGCCACGAAGAAGACGCTGAGGAAGATCACCGGTACCAGCCCGGCGATCAACCAGCCCAGGCGCCAGGCGATCTGGGAGCTGTGGCTACTGATCAACCGATCACCTGACCGGTCCACGCCTCGATCCATTCGGCCCGGTGCTGGTCGACGTCGGCAGGGGCCAATTCGTAGGCATCGGTGCTCAGCGGGGCGAACTGGGTCCAGGTCTCGGGCAGCTCGACCGGAGCCACTGGATACATGTACATCGCCTCGGGGATGCTTGCCTGCACAGCATCGGAGAGCATGAAGTCGATGAAGGCCTCGGCCCCCGCGGGGTTGGCTGCCCCGTCCAGCACGCCCGCGTATTCGACCTGCTGGTAGCAGGTTTCCAGCAGCGCGGTGGTGGTGGAGCTGGCCGCGTCGTGGGTCACCGTGTAGGCCGGGGACGTCGCATAGCTCACCACCAGGGGTCGCTGGCCCTCGGTGCCGCTGAACTCGCCGTAGTAGGCGTCGGTCCAGCTCGTTGCCACCCGGGCACCGTTATCGACGAGTTCCTGCCAGTAGTCCAGATACCCGTCGGTTCCCTTCACGGCGATGGTAGCCAGGAGGAAGGCAAGGCCCGGCGAGGACGAGGCGGGGTTGATCACCACGAGCAGATCCTGGTACTGCGGCTGGGTCAGGTCATCAAGCGTGTCAGGCACGTCGATCCCCGCGGCGTCGAACCAGGCTGTGTCGGCGTTGACGCACACCTGGCCGTGGTCGATGGGGGTGAGCCCGTCGGTCACGAAGCCGGCGGCCTGTTTGGGCAGCGCCGGGGAGGTATAGGGCGCGAAGACTCCCTCGGCCTGCGCCCGGCCGGCGTAGGTGGTGTCGATGCCGAAGGCGACATCACCCAGTGGCGCGTCCTTGGTCAGGACCAGCTGGTTGACCAGCGTGCCGGCATCGCCTGGTGCGACATAGGTCACCTGGTAGCCGGTGTCGGCCTCGAATTGGGCCTTGAGTTCGTCGCTGAGTTGGAACGACTCGTGGGTGACCACTGTCAGCTCGGTGGTGGCCTGGCCGGTGGCCCCCGGTGGGGTGGACGCGCCGGTCGCGGTGCAGGCGGTGGCGGTGAGCGCGGCGAGCGCCACGACAACTGATCTGATGTGCACGTTTCCTCCTTCGGTCGGGCTCAGCCAATGCCGAGGAGAAACTCTCACTCCCTACGCCGGTGCTAGCCGGATCAGGTTCGAGGGTCTGCGGACATCCGCACTCTCAGCGTCCTAGTGACGCTCCCCTGTGTGTGACTCAGATGCTACACCCGGGCCCCGAGGTCGCCTAGTACGAGGGCCCGAGCCCGCTGTCGGTGTGGGCGAAGGTGGCGTCGTTGATCCGCATGAGGGCCTCACGCACCTGACGGGCCCTGGTCTCGCCGATCCCGTCCAGTGCGGTGAGCTCGGCGGCCGAGGCGCCGAAGAGCTCCTGGAGGGAGAACGTGTCGACGAGCTTGCCGACGAGCCCGGCAGGCAGCCGCCCGACGCGGTTCAGCACGCGGATCCCCCGGGGATGGATCGGGGTGTCGCCGAAGGTCTGTGAGCCGAACCCCAGGCGTTCGGCCACGAGGGTGCTGCTCATCAGCTCGTCGGCGGAGAAATTATGCAGCTGTTCGAAGCCGAACTGTTCTGGAGCCGGGACGTGATGCGAGTAGTCCTCGGCAAGAGACTCCGGCAGCCCAGTGAACTCAGCCATGAGCTCGGCCAGTTGCAGCGCGACGAGGCGTCCCTCCAGGCCGAGGGTGTCGATGTGGAACTGAGCTTCGGCGGCGAGCCGGCGGGTCGTCTCGTAGCGTTGCGCCACCTGCACCAGGTCGTGCAGCCGGACCTGGTCTGCCACCTCCAATGCTGTGAACTGGCGCACCATCTGGTCGAGCCGGGCGGTGAACCGGGAGAGGGTGGCCAGGGTCTGATCGGCACGCACCAACATGTCACCTGTGGCCTCGAGATGGTGGCGGTTGCCGTCGACGAACAGCGAGACTGTGGACATTGAGGCCGAGACCGTGACTGTCGGGACGTCGGCTACCTGGGAGGTGCGGTCGGCGGTGCGGTGCCTGGTGCCGGTCTCCGCGGTCGGTAGATCCCCAGGCGGTACAAGATGCACCGCAGCGGCCACGATCCGGGTGAGGTCGTTGGACAAGACGATGGCACCGTCCATCTTGGCCAGCTCCCGCAGCGCCTGCGGGGTGAACTCGACGTCCAGGTGGAAGCCGCCGGTGGAGATGCGTCGTACCGCCGGGTTGTTACCGAGCACCACCAGGGCGCCCGTGCGGCCGTGGAGGATCCTGTCGATCCCGGTGCGCAGCGCGGTGCCTGGCGATAGCAGCTGCTGATAGTGGCGTAGCGTGTAGCGGGTCACCCGTCTCCCTTGTCGCGGCCGGTGTCCCCTCACATGTGGGGATCTTCGGGGTACTCAACCAAGGATGTCAGAAGTGAGCGTGGTTGCGGCCGCGGCGGGCCGCGGTAACCGATCCCACGCGGCGAGGTGATCGCCCGATAGTGCGCCTTGGATCACCATCTGTGCAGTTCCCACCACGCCTGCGGTGTGAGCGTCGACGGAGCTTTCGATGACTATGTGCTGGCTGGCCAGGCGGAATGTGTGGGCCTGCACTGCGGCGCGTACCGGGTCGACGAATAGGTGCGAGGCGAGGCCGCCGACGCGGCCGCCGATCACTATCACGCCGGGGTTGAACAGGTTGGTCGCGGAGGCAACGGCCAGACCGAGGGCCTCGCCGGCGCGCTGCATGATCTGCAGGCAGGCAGGATCACCCGCGTGCGCTCCCGCCACGACGTGCCGGTCGCGCACCAGGGGGATGTTCTCGAGGTAGGGGCTTTGCCCCTGCTGCTTGGACACCTCGCCGAATTGTGCGATGGCCGGACCGCTCGCGAGGGTGCTCAGACAGCCGGAGTTGCCGCACCAACAGGTCAGGGAGCGGGCCCCGGGCACCGTGACGTGCGCCAGTTCGCCAGCGACCCCCGTCGCGCCGCGGTAGAGCCGGCGATCACTGATCAGCCCGGCCCCGATGCCGGTGCTGACCTTCACGTAGAGAACGCTGTGCCCCGACTGGCTGCCTCGTCGATGCGCTTCGCCCAGCGCCATCATGTTGACCTCGTTGTCCACCCAGACCGGGACGCCGTGGCGCTTGCCGAACCACTGGGATACCGAGAACCCTTCCCAGCCTCCCTTGGGCATGACGTCCATGGTGAGGCCGGTGGGGGAGACCGGGCCGAGCACACCGACCCCGATGCCGCGCAGCGGGCCGCGCTCTATGCCCGGATCCGTGAGCAGCTCGTGGAAGGCTGCCTCCACCCGGGGAAGTGTCTGCTCGGCCGGCAGCGCATAGGGCAGTGGGCTGGCGTGCTGCCGGAACGGGGTACCTGCCAGGTCAGCGATGGCGACAGTGAAGCCGGTGCCACCCAGCACCGCGGTCAAGATGCAGCCTGCATCGGCGGCGAACCGCAGGCGTCCCGCCGGCCGGCCCCCGGTGGAGGCAGCGACGGAGTCCTCCTTGACCAGGCCGACGTCGATCAGCTGCTCGACTCGCTGGAGGACGATCTTGCGGGTCAGGCCACTGAGCAGCACCAACTCCGGCCGCGTGGTGGCGCTTCGCTCTCGAATCAGGCGCAGCACAGTTTCACGGTGGTCGTCGGTGCTCTTGAGTGAGGATGACATCGCAGTCATGCCGTGGTCCGATCAGGTCTGGGTAGGGATCCATTCTAGGGGCGGGTGTCGCGGCCCCCTATTTCAAGGAAATGCTTGACTTATGTCCCTGGGGTTCATAAGGTCGGCACTCAACCGAAGCAACGCTGTATCGGGCGCAGCCAACCGGGACCAGGCGACATTCATCGCCGCCGCGCGGCACGCTCCACAACGAGGAGACGACGATGTCTTGTCTTTCGATCCTGCGCCCGGCGTGGGACCGCCCCCGGGCGGCTGCCCACAGGGGCGGGTGCCCATGAACGCGCTGTGCGTCGGTGTGCTGGGGGCCGGCCCCGTGACCCAAGCGATTCACCTGCCATCGCTGGCCCGCCTGCCCGAGCTATTCACGGTGAGCACCGTGATGGACCCCGATCTAGCCACGGCGCAGTGCGTGGCGGACCGGGTGGGCGCCACCGCCACCGACTCCCTCGCGGACGTCGTGGCCGACGCAGCGATCGACGTCGTGGCGGTGTGCAGCCCTCCCCAGTTCCACGCCGCCCAGGTGATTGCCGCCTGCCGGGCGGGCAAACGAGCAGTGCTGTGCGAGAAGCCCTTCGCCACAACGCGGGAGGAGGCCGCCGAGATGGCGCGGGTGGCCGAGGAAACCGGGGTACCGGTGGTGGCGGGGGCCATGCACACATATGACCCCGGCTGGCTGCGATTCGCCGAGGCCTGGGGCCCGCTGCCCGGCAGCGCGCAACACATCCGCCTCTCGACTGTGCTACCGCCGAACCAGCGCTTCGAGGACTTCGCCACCGAGGTCTCCCGTCGCCCGGATTCCCCGGGCCCGGCCGGCGACCCTGCCGCGGTGCTCACCATGGGAATCCTCGGCCTGGCGACCCACGATCTGCCCATCATCCGACGGCTGCTCAGCGACCCCAGCGATGTGGTGATCCACCAGGTACGGCTGCTGAGCCCGTTCGGGTACCTCATCGTGTTCACCAGCGGCTCGCACACAGTCGAACTGCATGCTCACATGTCGGGGAACTGGGCACCACGCTGGAGCCTTGAGCTCCTCACCCAGGAACGGGTGGGCACAGTAGATTTCACCCCCTCCTATGTTCAGGCCGGTTCGGCCACCTCCAGCATCTCGACCGACGGGCAACAGCTGAGCTATCCGCCGGCCGAGGACAACGGCTACCTGGGCGAGTGGCGCCACATCTACCGCGTGGCGCACGGCGGCCCCGTGCTGTACCCACCTGCGGAGCTCGTCGCGGACCTGACCTTTGCCCTGGATCTCGCCGAAGCGGCCACAGCGGCCCTGCCAGCCCATTCATCGGATGGCGCACCATGACCCGCCTACGGGTGTGCGCCGATCTTGAGGCCCGCACCGGCGGCGGCGTAGCCGCGGCCCTCGCCTCGCTTCCCATGTCGCTGCGCGAGTCCGATTCCCCCGCCTCGGGCCTGGTGGCGGTCACTGGCTCACCTGGATGGCCCTCCCGCGTGACCGAGGCCGCCGGAGCGGGTGCCGTCGGCATCCTCGTGATCGCGCCGGAACCGGTCGCTCCCGAGGCCCTGCCCGAGACCGAGGTGCCGGTGGTGATCGACTATCCCTATGCGGGCAACTGCGTGGTTGCCGCGGTTCGCCGCAGCTTCGAGGCGTGGCCCGCCGGATCGATGATTGAGGTCTCGGGATACCTGGCCCTGGGCTGCGGCGCCGCAGGGCTGCTGCTCGACTCGCTCGCGCTGCTGCGCCGGATCGGGCAGCACGCCACCGCCCTGCGCAGGCTGACGTGGGACGAGTCAGGCTACTGGGTCAGCGCCCAGAGCGGATCCGGGGCCCCGGTGATCCTCAGCGCCCACGTCACAGGTGCCCTCCAGCCGCACCTGCGGCTTCGGGGGCTCGCTGCCGAGTCCGCCGTCGAGGTGAGATTCCCGGATCCGGTGACGGCACGGCCGGCCAACCTCATCAGCAGTTGCCTCACACACGCCACCAGCGAACCGACGACCTGGCAAAGCGCGCACCGAGATGCCTGGCAACGGCTTCGCCTGGCGGTAACCACCCACGCGCAGGTGGCCGATCTCGATGAGCTCCGCGCCGATCTCCGACTGGCCCGGGCAGTGGTCGCGGCCACCCCCCAGATTCCGCCGCGGGCCAGACCCCGATCCTGACGTGGATGCTCTCGCCCCGGCTCCACCCCCCTTGAACCCATCCCCCAACCCTTGCCCCCATCCCCCCCAACAGTGAGGACAATCATGAGCACCCCCACCCCACGCATCAACCGCCGCGGTTTCCTGAACGCGGGAGGGCTCGCCGCCACTGCCCTGGCAGTGCCCAGCCTGTCCGGCTGCGTCAAGTCCAATACAGCCTCGTCATCGGCGGAAACCCTGACGTTTTGGGATATGCCCTGGGCAGTCGAGTCCTATAACGTCGCCTCGAAAGAACTCGTCGATTCCTATGCGCCTGCCGACGGCCTGCCCGCCGCCTCATTGCAGCGCATCCAGTGGAACAACTTCACCACCACATTCTCCTCCGCGCTGGCCAGCGATACCGGCCCCGCGGTCAGCTCCGGCGGTGGATTCCAGGCATTCCAGTTCGCCGACGAGGGCTACATCGCCATGGCCGACGACCTCATCGCCCGCTGGGAGTCGGAGGGCTTCCTCAGCGACTTCCTCCCCGGCACCATCGAGGCCATGCACACCAGCCAGGGCTACGTCGCCGTCCCGTGGCAAAGCGATGCGCGGGCCTGGTGGTACCGCAAGTCGTTGTTCGACGAGGCCGGGGTCGCCGTGCCCACGACGTGGGATGAGCTGTTCACGGCGGGAGAGGCCCTGAAGAAACTGGGCTACTACGGCTTCGGGACCGGGGCCGGGGCCGGCAACAACATGGGCGCCCACACGATGGTCATGATGATGATCAACAACGGCGGCGGCATGTTCACCCCCGACGGTGAACTCGATCTGCTCAACCAGCGCAACGTCGAGGCCATCGATTTCGTCATCGAGCTCGTCAAGGCGGGCATCTGCGACCCGGCGGCGGTCAGCTACACCGGCGACAACCTGCTCACCCAATGGATCGACAAGAAATTCGCCTTCGGTATCTTCACCGCCGCGCTCGACGACGCGGTCGGCGAGGGATCCGAGGACCTCCTGGTGGCAAGCCCGCTGGCGGGGCTCAACGGCGACACCGCAGTGCTGTCCTTCGGCAACAACATCATGATGTACACAAATACCCCCTCGCAGGAGGGCTCGGAGGCGTTCCTGGACTACTACATCAAGGGGATGAAGACCTTCTGGGAGAACAGCGTCATCAACGGGATCCCGGTGCTGCAGTCGATCGTCGACCTGCCGGAGTTCCAGGCCAGCCTCAACAAGGTGAAGGTCGCCGAGGAATACATCCCGGTCGCCAAGACCTACGGCGCCCAGTCCGCCGAACTGTTCGCGGCCATGGCCCAGGTCGACGGCAGCCAGCCGCTGGCGGAGTTCACCCAGACCGTCCTGAGCGGAACCACCAGTTCCAAGGACGCCCTGACGACGCTTCAGTCGGGCCTGTCGGGCATCGTGTCGTGATGCCATGACCACCACGACGCAACAGCGGCCCGGCCGCGGCGTGACCCAGCGGGGCGGGCAGACCCAGCGCATCGCCAGGATCACGATGCTGCTGCTGGTGTTGCCATCGATACTGCTGCTCCTGCTGATCCACGCGTTCCCGCTGATCCAGGCGTTCACCCAGTCACTCCACCAGGGAACCCTCGTCAGCCAGGGCGAATACGTCGGCCTGGGCAACTACACGGGCAACCTGACCAGTCCGCGGTTTTGGAAGGCGGCGGGGTTCACCGCGATCTTCACCCTTGTCGGCGTGTTCGGTAGCTGGGCGCTGGGGCTCGCCTTCGCGTTGCTGCTGCGCACCCGGATCCCGGCGGGGGGCCTGTTCAAGGTCCTCCTACTGCTGCCCTGGGTGGTGCCGATCGTGGTGTCATCCATGGCGGTCAACTGGCTGGTGGCCACCAACGACAGCCCGATCCCGGCGCTGTTCCAGGCCCTCGGGCTCGGGTCCCCGCTGTTCCTCGCCGATCCCACCTGGGCCAAGATCCTGGTCGCTGTGTTCAAGGTCTGGATCAGCTTCCCCTTCATGATGATGATGTCCAGTGCGGCGCTGGCGAGCGTGGACAACACAGTCTATGAGGCCGCGCAGATGGACGGCGCCTCGAAGTTGCAGCAACTGCGCTGGATCACGCTACCGATCATCGCCAGATCCACGTATATCTCGTGGATCCTCATGACCATCTTCTGCGTCAACGACTTCCCCACGATATTCCTCCTCACGGGGGGTGGCCCCATCGACGCGACAAACACCCTCGTCGTGCTGGCCTACCGCACAGTCTTCCAAAACCAGCAGGTGGGGGTCGGGGTCTCGATCGCCTTCATGATGACATTGGTCCTGGTCATCATCTCCACGATTCTCTACCGTCAGATCCGAAAGGCGGCCCACTGATGACCGCGACAGTTGTGGCCAGTACTCATCGGGCCGTCGGCCCGCGTAAGGTCACCGACCCGGCCGCGCGGGGGCAGTGGTGGCGGTTCGCCGCGATCGCGATCATTGTCGCCATCACGCTGGTGCCGCTGGGTGTTGTGGTGCTGCTGGCCTTCACCCCCGCGGCGGCATCCTCGACGACCGGTTTCACCACTGAGAACTTCGTCCATGTCTTCGCCGACACAGACGTGCTGTTCTGGCTGCAGAACAGTCTGCTGGTCACCCTCGGCACAGTCCTCGTCGCCGTGGTGGTCGCGGCCCCGGCCGGCTACGTGCTCTCGCGCGGGCGAAGCCGCGCGGTATCCGGGTATTCGCTGCTGCTGTTCGTCTTCCAAAGCCTGCCGGTGATCACCGCTGTCATCCCGCTGTTCATCCTGTTCGCCCGGATCGGGCTGGTCGACAGCCTGCTGGGGGTCTCGATCGTCTATGTGGGCACCGCGATGGCGGTGGCCATCTGGATGATGGCGGCATACATGGATTCGATCCCGGTCTCGCTGGAGGAGGCGGCGTGGATCGACGGCGCATCGCTGCTGCGAGGGTTTTGGCAGATAGTACTGCGCAACTCGCTGCCCGGGGTCCTGTCGACGGCAATCTTCACGTTCCTCGTGGCGTGGAACGACTACCTCATCGCGATCGTATTCCTGCGCTCGGCCACCTCGTTCACGTTGCCGCTCGGGCTGCAGTCGTTCTTCCAGCAAAACACCACAGACTGGGGCTCGGTGATGGCGGTGGCTGTCGTGGCGATGATCCCACCGGTCCTGGTCTTCATCGTGCTCAACAAGTACTTCAGCGTCGGCGGCATCGGCGGGTCGCTGGCCGGACAATAGCAATCCCACTTCCCGGAAGGACGTCCCATGGCACTCGACATCGACGCGCTCATCATGCACCTGAGCCTGGCGGAGAAGGCCGCGCTGACCAGCGGGTCAAGCTTTTGGTACACCACTGCGGTCCCACGGCTGGGCATCCCGTCGATCCTGGTCTCCGATGGCCCCAACGGCCTGCGGGCGCAGCCGGGTGAGGGGGATCACGTCGGCCTGGGAACCTCGCTGCCGGCCACCTGCTTCCCACCGGCGTGCGCGACCGCCTCCACGTGGAACCCGGCCCTACTGCGGCGGATCGGCGAGGCACTGGGGGCCGAGGCGCGGGCCATCGGGCTGTCGGTAATTCTCGGACCGGGAATCAACATGAAACGCTCACCCCTGTGCGGGCGCAACTTCGAGTACTTCTCCGAGGACCCGTACCTCGCCGGCGAGCTGGCCGTCGAGATGGTGGCCGGCATCCAAGCGCAGGGGGTAGGAACCTCACTGAAACACTTCGCCGCCAACAATCAGGAGACCGAGCGGCTCCGGGTCGACGCCCAGGTCGACGAACGCACGCTGCGCGAGATCTACTTCCCGGCGTTCGAGCGCGTGATCACCGCGGCCCAGCCATGGACCGTCATGTGCGCCTACAACAAGGTCAACGGGGTCTCCGCGTCACAGAACCAATGGCTGCTGACCCGGGTGCTGCGCGAAGAGTGGGGCTTTGCTGGGCTCGTGGTCTCGGACTGGGGCGCGGTCTACGACCGGGTTCCGGCGCTCCGGGCCGGACTCGACCTGGAGATGCCTCCGGCGCTTGGCCGCAGCCCCGAGGCCGTGGTCGCGGCCGTCGAGGCCGGCGAACTCGACCCGGCACTCCTGGACGCCCGAGCGCGCACTGTGCTGGAACTGGTCGACAAGGCGATGCCCGCGCTCGCCGACGGGCCCGTGCCCTATTCCGAGACCGAGCACGACCAGCTGGCCCGGCAGGCAGCCGCCGAATCGATCGTGCTCTTGGCCAACGACGGCATTCTCCCGCTCTCCGGTGAGCAACGCATCGCCGTGGTGGGGGAGTTTGCCCGGACACCTCGCTTCCAGGGGGCCGGATCCTCCCAGGTGAACCCCACCCGGGTGACGAGCATCCTCGACGCCCTGGCCGAAACCTCGGCGGCGATCCGGTTCGCCCCGGGGTTCTCGGTCACGGGGCAGGCCTCGCCCGCCGAGGCGGCCGCGCTGCTCGAGGAGGCAGTCGAGGTGGCACTCCAGTCGCAGGTGGTGGTGCTGGTGATGGGGCTGCCCGCAGCCCACGAATCCGAGGGTTTCGACCGCAGCCACATGGAGCTCCCACCCGAGCAGATCGCCGTGTTGCGGGCGGTGGCCCAGGCCAATTCGCGGGTGGTGGTCGTGGTGGTCAACGGGGCGAGCGTGCTGCTGGACGATGTGGTCCCGCACGCCGCGGCGCTGCTGGAGTCCTGGCTGGGTGGGCAGGCCGCGGGCGGGGCAGTGGTCGACGTGCTCACTGGGCAGGTCAACCCCTCGGGGCGTTTGGCCGAGAGCATTCCGCACCGGCTGAGCGACAATTCGTCCTACCTCAACTTCCCCGGGGACTCGCTGGTGGTCCGCTACGGCGAAGGTATCTTTATCGGCTACCGGGGCTACGACGCCGCGGGCCTGGATGTCGCGTTCCCGTTCGGGTTCGGGCTGTCCTACACCAGCTTCGAGCTGGCCGATCTCTCGGTCGGCATCAGCGGCCAGGTGAGCGCCAGAACGCTGCAGGCGCAGCTGGAGGTGACTGTGCGTAACACGGGCACCAGCGCCGGCGCACACGTGGTCCAGGTCTATGTCGGTGATGTCGATGCCTCGGTGGCGCGGCCCCGGCGCGAACTCAAGGGGTTCACCAAGGTGTGGCTCGACGCGGGCCAGTGCCGCCGGGTCTCGATCACCCTAGACCAACGGGCCTTCGCTTTCTGGTCGGCCGGGCAGGGCCGATGGGTCGTGGAAGCCGGTGATTTCATCATCGAGGTGGGTCACCACTCCCGGGACCTGCCGCTTGCAGCGCGGGTCACGATCGAGGCCCCCAGCATCGCGGCCCCACTCACGCAGCGCTCGACGCTCCAGGAATGGATGGCAGATCCGCAGGGCCGCAGGATCATCGAGCAGGCGGTCGCGCAGGGCCAGCCCTCGGCGGCGATGAGCCAGGAACACCTGTCGGTCATCGGCAGCATGCCCATGACCACCCTGGCGAACTTCGGCGGCATGAGCCTTGACCACGACGCCTTGGATCGTGCGGTGGCCGACTGGCAGGCCAGCGCTGAGCCGCCCTCGTGCGCTCCTTGAACCTCGCCTCGCGCGGGCCCCCGACCACCCAGAAGGACACATCCATGACATCATCGTCCCGCCGCACCCGCGCCGCTTTGACCCCCCGCCTCGAGGCCCGCACCGGGCCGGTCGGGATCGGTGTGATCGGCGCGGGGATGATCAGCGACACCTACCTGAACAACCTCACATCGTTTCCCGATGTCATCGTCCACGCCATCGGGGATATCGACCCCGCCCGGGCCGCGGCGCAGGCCGCTACACACTCGGTGGAATGCTGCGGGAGCGCCGATGCCGTCTTGGCTCACCCGGACGTCGAGATCGTGGTCAATCTGACGATCCCGGCCGTCCACGCGCAGGTGAGCTCCGCGTGCGTCCAGGCGGGCAAACATGTGTGGTCGGAGAAGCCCCTCAGTACCGACCGGGCCAGCGCGCGGGAACTGCTCGACCAGGCACATCGCGCCGGGGTGATCGTCGGGGTGGCACCGGACACAATCCTGGGACCGGGCTTTCAAAGCGCCCGGCGGATGATCGCCCGAGGCGATATCGGGACCCCGACCGCCGCCGCCACAGTGATGCAATACCCCGGCCCCGACATCTTCCACCCCCACCCCGAGTTCCTCTTCGCCCGGGGCGGCGGCCCCCTGTACGACTTCGGCCCCTACTACCTGACCGCGCTCGTGCACATCTTCGGCTCCATAGCATCGGTGAGCGCCGTGGGCACCAGATCGCGCGAGCGGCGGGTCGTCCAGGCGGGCGAACGGGCGGGGGTGGAGTTCCCGGTCGAGGTCCCCACACACGTCAGCGCACTCGCCCGGTTCACCGATGGCGGCATCTCGCAGAGCCTGTTGAGTTTCGATTCCCCGCTGGCCCGGATGGGCGTCATCGAGGTCACAGGAACCGAAGGCACCATGCTGGTGCCGGATCCGAACAACTTCGACGGCGACATCAAGATCACCCGGGCCGCCACCATGGACACCATCTTCCAGGAGCCGCTGTGGAGCGTGGTGCCTGCCGCGGGGCCGGTGGCGGGACGGGGCACCGGGGTACTCGACATGGCGCGGGTGATCCGCGCCGGTCACGGCCAGCCCGTCGCCTCCGGGACCGTGGGCTACCACGTCCTGGATGCCATGATCAGCATCGACGAGGCTATCGAGCAGCACACGACGGTTCCCGTGGCGAGCCAGGTGGGACCCGTGGGGGTGCTGGACCAGGCATGGGATCCGTTCACCGCGACGCTGTGAGCCGTGCGGTGCCGGTTACCCGTCGGCTCGCCGCAGGTCTAAGATTCCCAGCGCGTCCGCGACAGTGGCCACCTCCACGACCCGCAGGCCGGCCAGCCGCGGCACTTTGACCGTCACGTCTCGGGATCCGACCGGCACCAATGCAAGCTCGAACCCGAGCCTGGCGGCCTCCGCCAAGCGCCGCTCCACCCCTGGTACCCGCCTGAGATCCCCCGCCAGACCCACCTCGCCCAGTGCGAGCAGCCGTTGCGGATGCTGCCGCTCCAGCGCGGCCGAGGCCACCGCGATCGCCACGGCAAGGTCCACCGACGGGTCCGTGGCTCGGGCCCCGCCGACGGTGGAAGCGTAGACATCGGACTGGGACAGCGGCAGCTTCGCCTTGCGTTCCAGCACCGCGAGGACCATAGCGATCCGGGAGGAGTCAAGCCCGTGCGTGGCCCGGCGCGGTGACTGACCCGGCGATGGCGCCACCAGGGCCTGTACCTCGGTGACCAGGGGACGCCTGCCTTCCAGCGTGACCGTCACGCAGGTCCCGGGCACCGGATCGGTGCGTGATGTGGTGAACAGCCCCGACGGGTCGGGAACCTCGACGATGCCGTGCTCGCTCATCTCGAAACAGCCGACCTCATCGGCCGGGCCGTAGCGGTTCTTCGTGGCCCGGACCATGCGGAAGCCGGAATGACGGTCACCTTCGAAGCTCAACACCACATCGACCAGGTGCTCCATGGTGCGTGGCCCGGCGATGGAGCCGTCCTTGGTGACGTGGCCCACCAGCACCACTGCCATCGATTCCCGCTTCGCCACCCGCACGAGGGCCCCGGTCACGTCACGGACCTGGCTCGGCCCGCCGGGGGCACCGTCGGTGCCGGCGGCGCTGACGGTCTGGACTGAGTCGACCACGAGCAGGCTGGGGGAGACCTCGGCGATGTGGCCGAGGACTGTGCCGAGGTCGGTCTCGGAGGCGAGGTAGAGCCTGTCGTCGAGGGCACCGGTGCGTTCGGCGCGGAGCCGGACCTGGGAGGCCGATTCCTCCCCCGAGACGTACAGCGTCGTTTTGCCGGTGCGGGCCCACTTGGCCGCCACGTCCAGCAGGAGGGTGGACTTACCAACGCCGGGCTCACCGGCGAGCAGGATCACAGCACCGGGAACTACGCCGTCGCCTAGGACCCGGTCGAGTTCGGCGATGGTGGTCAGGCTGCGGCGTGCCACCTCGCTGCCGACCTCGGAGATCGGCGTGGCCTTGGCTGCCGGGGCTGTGGCGGACACCTCCCTGGCGGGGGTGGCGCCCCGCTCGACGACGCTGCCCCACGCCTGGCACTCACCGCAACGGCCCACCCAGCGCGTGCTGGTCCAACCGCATTCGGTGCACTGGTAAGAATCTTGGTTCTTGGCCACCTGGTGAGCCTAGGCGGTGGCACTGACATCCGGGCCGGGTGGCTCGGCCTCGAAGCGGGTCCGCGGCAGGCCCTCGGGTGCGTGGCTGCGCAGCCAGGCGACCACCTGCTCGCGGACCAGGCAGCGCAGATCCCACGAGTCGTCGGAGTTGGCGGCGGTCATGGTGGCGCGCACCGTGATGTTGCCGCCGATCGCCTCGGTGACCACGACGCCCACGCTGCGCTGGTCCCACAGCTGGCTCGCGGTCACGACGCGTTCGACCTCGGCCCGGAGTTCATCGACGGGGGTGCGCCAGTCGACGTCGAAGAACACCGAACCGGTGTGTTCGGTGCCGTGACGGGTCCAGTTCTCGAAGGATTGGTTCATGAAGCGGGTCGAGGGCACCAACACGCGGCGCCCGTCCCAGACCCGCAGGATGACGAAAGTGAGGTTGATCTCCTCGATGGTGGCCCGGTACCCATCGATCTCGACGATGTCGTCGACGCGGATGGCGTCGGAGAACGCGATCTGCAGCCCGGCGAACAGGTTGGACAGCGACGACTGCGCCGCGATGCCCGCCACTATCGACAACAGCCCTGCCGAGGCAAAGATCGACGCGCCGACCGCCCGGAAGCTCCCGAATGTCATCAACGCCCCGCCCACAGCGATGATCCACACCAGCGCTATCGCGATGCGCGTGATGAGCTGCATCTGAGTGCGCACCCGAAGTACCTGGGCCGGGCTGGCCGCCATGCGCTCCTGGTGCTCCATGATCGCTTCCTGCAGCAGCCAGACAGTGCCGGTGCCGCCGTAACCGCCGGCGAGGATCATCAGGACGGTCAGTATGTGAAGCACAGTGTCGCGCCAGGCCAGATCCGTGCCGACGAAAGCGCTGCTCGTGCCGACGGCAACGCCGATAGTGAGCCCGGCCAGCGTGAAGAACACTCGTTGGGGCGTCTTGAGGTGGGTGGAGGCCGCCCGCAGGATAGGCACTCGTGGCTTCAGGGCGCGGACGATCAGCGTCAGCGTCCCGGATATCAGCAGCCCAGCCAGCAAACCGAGCCCGGCAAAGAGTAGGACTGTCATCAGGATGTCGGTATCGGACACGCACCCAGCCTAGGCCCTGACATGGGGGATCCTTGGCGCTGGCCGTGGTGAGCCGGGGACGACCGGCCCGGCTGGACTCAGATCGTGACGATGCCGCGGTCCGGGGTGTCGAACCTCACCCGGTGGATGCCGGGGGCGCCGTTGGGGGCGATGAGCTTGAACGCCACGTCGTCCAGGGTTTCGGTGACGTCGACGTCGAGCCACTCCGACAGCCTGGTGGCGCTGCCTGCGATCTCGATCTCGTTGAGCCGCACCTCGCCCGGCAGTGCCGAGGGGCGCAGCGTCTCATCGGAGATCCACTCAAGGAAGTAGGGCAGCTGCGGGTCAGCCATCAGGCCGAGGATGCCGATCTGATGCCATTCCAGCCGACGGCCGTCGGGGAACTGCCGAGACCCAGGCACGCTCGGGCGCTGCAGTCGGGCCTCAATCGGTGCCAGATCATCCACCGAGACGACCCAGCCGAGCCAGCCCCCACCGGTTTCCGAACGGGCGCGGACCGCCTGGCCGAACGCCGCCTTCTCTGCCGCGGGGTGATCTAGTACCTCTACGACCTCGATGTAGCGCGCATCGGCCAGCGGAATGATGTGGTTGCGGGTGCCGAAACGAGGGTGGAAGCCACCGTCCTTGTATTCGGCTCCCAGCGTGGCAGCGAGCCGTTCGGCGTCGGCGCGTAGCCCGTCAGGTCCAGTCGCAAAAATCAAATGGTCGACGTGCATGGCCTTATTGTGCCGTTAGGACGACGGCACGGCCAATCGAGCGGAGTAGGGTAGCCGCGTGGATATCCCGGAAGTCGTGCTGTCTAGCACCTCGGTGTTTCCTGAGGCAACCTCTAGCGCGTTCGAATTGGCCGCTCGCTTGGGCTTCGACGGCGTTGAACTCATGGTGGGCGTGGACCGCCTGTCCACCGATGTCGCCGCGGTCGAGAAGCTCGCCCGGTACCACGGAGTCAAGGTCCGGTCGGTGCATGCCCCCACGCTGCTGATCAGCCAAACCACCTGGGGCAGCGATCCGTGGGAAAAGCTGCAGCGCTCGGCTGAAGCTGTGCTGCGTTTCGGCGGCGATACTGTCGTGGTGCATCCCCCGTTTCGCTGGCAGCGCGACTATGGCGAGGGTTTCGTCGAGGGCATCAAGCGGCTGCAGCAATTGACCGGCGTCCGATTCGCCATCGAAAACATGTTCCCGTGGCGCACCATGGCCGGCGCATTCCAGGCCTACGTGCCCCATTGGGATCCCACGCACCTCGACTACGACTTTCTCACCCTCGACCTGTCCCACGCCTCGACTGCCCGGCAGCACGCGCTTGAGCTGGTCCACGCCTGGGGTGAGCGGCTGATCCACGTTCACCTCACCGACGGGAGGGGATCCTTCAAGGACGAGCACCTGCTGCCGGGCGAGGGAGATCAGCAGGCCTGGGAGGTGGTCGCCGAGCTTGGCGCACGCAATTTCCCCGGGCTCGTGGTGCTGGAGGTCTCGACGCGGCGGGCCAACAGCCGCCACGAACGCGAGGAACTCCTGGCCCAATCCCTGGCCACCACCCGGCGCATGCTCGGCAAACACTCGAGGGCCTAGCGTGCGGCGCTCCCAGGCTCTCCTTGACTCGGTGCTGCGCTCACGCCGGATGCGTCGGGCCGCGGTGTCAGCACCCGCTGTGCGGGAACTGGCCGGTCACTACTTCGCCGGTACCGAGGCCGCCGACGCCGCGAGGGTGGCGGCACGGTTACGCCGCCAGGGTCTCGACGTCGGTTTCGCCTACCTGACCGATCCCCGGTTCAGCGAGATCACCCACGAGGTGGCGCTCACGCAGGTCATTGCCCGGCTGGGGCCCGCGGCGGCGGGCTCCGAGGTATCGCTGCGGCCCTCCCGGTTGGGGATCGCCGAGGATCCGGCTGCGGCCCGCCGCGCCGTCGCGGAGCTCGGCGCCTCGCTGCACGGCCTGGGGGTGCGGGTCATGCTCGAATCTGAGCATCCGGAGCTGCTGCCCGCCACCCTCGACATGTTCGTCGCGCTGCGCCCGCACCTCGACGGGCTCGGGATCACGATCCCGGTCAATCTGGGCGGGGCCGAGCTGTACTGCCAGGACCTGTGCCACACGGGGGCCAGGGTGCGGCTATGTGTGGGTGCCTATCCCGGAGATCACGACACCTCGAGCCAGCAGGAGCGGGCGCTGTCATTCGTGAGGTGCTTGAAGATCGTGATGGCGGGCAGTGGGCCGGTGGTGGTCGCCACGCACGATCCTCGGCTCGTGGCGATCGCGCAGGAGCTTG
The DNA here is from genome assembly GCA_047972985.1 of Arachnia sp. Taxonomy (GTDB): domain Bacteria; phylum Actinomycetota; class Actinomycetes; order Propionibacteriales; family Propionibacteriaceae; genus Arachnia. The sequence continues at coordinate 13,701 of JBKEBG010000170.1, read as the reverse complement.
CGTCGCGGCACGGGCACCGGGATTACGAGTTCCAGATGTTCTACGGGGTGCGGCCCCTCGAGCAGCGGCGGCTGGTCGATATCGGGCTGCGGTGCCGCACCTACGTGCCCTTCGGTCCCGGTTGGTACGACCACCTAGCCGAGCGAGTCGCGGCCCGGCCACGTACCTTGGGCAGGTACCTGCAGGCGTTGCTGGACAAGCGGTGAGCCGATTCGAGGCCCGGCTGCGGCTGGAGATCCTGATTGTGCTGGGCATCTCCCTGGGGCGCAGCGCGGTGTACTCGCTGCTGTCCCTGATCGAGAAACTCACCCGGCCCGAGCCGTTAGGCTCCCAGACGACAAGCATCAATACCAGCGCGGTGCCGGACCGGCCGTGGCTGGATCTGGCCTATCAGGTAGCGAATCTCATCTTTCCGCTGATGCCGGTGGCGCTGGTGCTGTACCTGCTGTGGACCCACCGGCCCCCCGAGGGCGGCCCGTTCGCGGCGATGGGATTCGATCTGCGTCGACCTTGGCGCGATCTCGCCGTCGGTTTCGGGGTCTTCGTGGTCATCGGCATCGGTGGTCTCGCGGTGTACTTCGGCGCCCGCGAGCTGGGGCTCAACACCAACGTCGTCGCCGCCAACCTGAGCGCGCACTGGTGGACGGTGCCGGTGCTGGTGGCCCGGGCAATCATGAACGGCGTCCTGGAGGAAGTCATCATGATCGGATACCTGTTCACGAGGTGGGCCCAGGCCGGCGGACGGGCGTTGACGATAGTGTGGATAAGCGCCCTGATCCGCGGCACGTATCACCTGTATCAGGGCTTCGGTGGTTTCATCGGCAACACGATCATGGGGGCCCTGTTCGGGCTGTTCTACCTGCGCACCAAGCGGGTGATGCCCCTGGTGATCGTGCACAGCCTACTCGACATCGTCGCCTTCGTCGGATACTCACTGCTCAAAGACCACGTGAGTTTTCTCTAGCTGCCGGCTAGCTCGTCGGCCCCGCGATGGGCTCGGATGTTTCGAAGTCGCTCACCAGCCGCAGGTGCTCGTCGAACTCGGCGGTGACCTCGTCCGGGGGGGCCGGGCTGAGCAGCGATACCGCGACGGCAATCACCAGGTTGAACGCGAAGCCGGGCAGGATCTCATAGATATCGAGGATGCCCCCCGACAGGTTGCCCCACACCGCGACAGTGATGGCGCCGACGGCCATACCCGCCAGCGCGCCCCACGACGTGAGCCGCTTCCAGTACAGGCTCAGCAGCACTATGGGGCCGAAGGAGGCGCCGAACCCGGCCCAGGCGAAGGCCACGAGATCCAGGATTGTGTCGTTTTGCTGCCAGGCCAGCGCCAGGGCCAGCAGCGATACCGCCAGCACCGCGGCACGGCCGTGGGCCACCGCAGCCCGGTTGGAGAGCTGGCGACGCGAGAAGGACCGGTACAGGTCCTCCACCAGCGCCGACGACGAGACCAGCAGCTGCGAGGAGATCGTGCTCATGATCGCCGCGAGGATCGCGGCGAGAAGCAGGCCGCCGATCAGCGGGTGGAATAGCAACTTGCCCAATTCGATGAATACTGTTTCGGCGTCGGGCAGCTTGGTGGGATCGCGCTGGAACACACCAATCCCCACCAACGCGGTGCCGGCGGCACCGAGGGCGGCAAGGATCATCCAGCCGATGCCGATGCGACGGGCGGACTTCGCCTCACCGGCCGAGCGCAGCGCCATGAAACGCACGATGATGTGCGGCTGGCCAAAGTAGCCCAAGCCCCAGGCCAGGGCGCTGATGACGCCGACGGCGGTGGTCCCGGCGCCCCACAACGCCAAGGCGTGGGGGTCGACGGCCTGCACGGCATCAATCGTCGCGCCCGGCCCACCCAGATAGATCATCCCGGCCACCGGCACCGCGATCAGGGCGACTACCATCATGAGGCCCTGCACAGTGTCGGTGTAGACCACGGCGATGAACCCACCCGCCAGGGTGTAGGCCACCACTATCGCCGAGACGAGCAGTAGCCCCTGGGTGTAGCTCCACCCGTAGGCCGACTGGAAGAACACGCCCCCGGCCACCATGCCGCTGGAGACGTAGAAGGTAAAGAATGCGAGGATGATGATGCCGCTGAGCATCCGCAACAGCTTGGTGGTGTCGTGCAGCCGGTTACCGAAGAAGCTGGGGATCGTGATGGCGTTGCCAGCGACCACCGTGTAGGTGCGCAGCCGCGGCGCCACGTATCGCCAGTTGAGCCAGGCACCTACCGTCAGGCCGACGGCGATCCACAACTCCACCAGGCCGGAGGCATACAGGGCCCCCGGCAGGCCCATGAGCAGCCAGCCCGACATATCGGAGGCCCCGGCCGAGAGCGCTGTGGGCAGCGGGCCGAGGCTGCGGCCGCCGATCATGTAATCGTCGAAGTCCTTGGTCCGGCGGTATCCCCACCAGCCGATCCCGATCATGAGCGCGAAGTAGGCGACCATGGCGATCACTTGATATGTGTTCTCCGACACGTGGGATTCCCTTCCGGGTGGGGGCTGCTGCGGGTCACGCTAGCGCTCAGCCGGTGCGTGCGAGATGGGGCCTCCCACGTACTGGGACAGCCCGGCATCCCGCCGCGGCTGACTAGCCGCGGTAGCGGCCCAGCAGCTCGGCGAAGGGCACCACGTCGAGATCGGGCGGGCCTTGGCCGAGGTCGGCTGCGGTCCGCGAGATCCGCGGCTCGTAGGCGCGCACCGGGGCAGCCCCCGGCTGGCTCGGCGACGCGTGTGCGGTGGCGCCGTCCGGCCCACCGGCGCTGACGTGGGCGGCCTGGATCAGCTCGCCGGTGGCCCGCTGGATGCGTCCGTTCAGGCCGGCGGTGCCGAAGTCGCTGGTGGCGGCGAAGATCCCCGTGGCGACGGGCCGGGCACCCAGATAGGCGAATAAGGGTCGCATCGCGTGGTCGAGCATGAGGCTGTGGCGCTCGGATCCGCCGGTGGCTGCCAGCAGTACCGGTGTGGCCTGGAGAGTGTCCGGCTCGATAGTGTCCATGAACGATTTGAACAGCCCCGAGTAGCTGGCCTGGAACGTCGGCGCCACCGCCACCACAGCGTCGGCGGTGCCGAGGCGGGCCAGCACTTCGGCCAGGTCACCGGTCGCGAATCCGGTGAGGATGGCGTCGATGATCGCATGGGCGTGCTCGCGCACGTCGACAACTTCGACACGGGCCTGCGGCGCATGCCTCAGCAGTGCCGCCGAGATCTCGTCGGCCAATAGCCGGGAGTTCGAGGGCACCCGCAGGCCGGCGTTGAGGATCATGATCTGCATTCAGGCCACCTCCATGGGCTGATTCGCCGCGGCGAGCAACGACGCGTGGGTGGGGGCCTCGGGTACCCCGTCCGGGCGGTGCGCCTCGGCCTCCCGGCGCAGCACGGGAGCCACCTCGGTGCCCAGCAACTCCACCTGCCGCAGCGCCTCCGAGAGTGGCAGCCCGGCGTGATCGACCAGGAACAGCTGGCGCTGGTAGTCGCCGACGTAGTCCCGGAACCCGAGCGTGCGTTCGATCACCTGCTGTGGGCTGCCCACCGTCAGCGGCGTCTCGCGCATGAACTCCTCCAGGCTGGGTCCGCCGCCGTATACCGGGGCCCGGTCGAAGTAGGGCCGGAAGTCCCGGATCGCGTCCTGGCTGCGTTCCCGCATGAATATCTGGCCGCCGATGCCGACGATTGCCTGATCGGCGCGTCCGTGTCCGTAGTGCTCGAAGCGGCGCCGGTACAGCTCGACCATCCGCTTGGTGTGGCTGGCGGGCCAGAAGATGTGATTGCTGAAGAAGCCGTCGCCGTAATAGGCGGCCTGCTCGGCGATCTCGGGGCTGCGGATGGAGCCGTGCCACACGAACGGCGGGATGCCGTCAAGGGGACGCGGCGTCGCGGTGAACCCTTGTAGCGGTGTGCGGTACGTGCCCTCCCAGGTCACCGAGGTTTCCCGCCACAACTGGTGCAGCAGCGCGTAGTTCTCCACCGCGAGCCCGATGCCCTCGCGGATGTCGCGCCCGAACCAGGGATAGACCGGCCCGGTGTTGCCGCGGCCGAGCATCAGGTCCAGCCGGCCGTCGGCCAGGTGCTGGGCATAGGCGTAATCCTCCGCGAGCCGCACCGGATCGTTCGTGGTGATCAGCGTCGTGGCGGTGCTGAGCATTATCTGCCTGGTGGCCGCGGCGAGGTGGGCCAGAAGGATCGGCGGGTTCGCCGGGGCGGCGAAAGGCGGGTTGTGGTGCTCACCCGTAGCGAAGACGTCCAGCCCCACCTGATCGGCCAGCTTGGCGATCTCGACGGTTGCCTTGATGCGGTCGTGCTCACTTGGTGTGGTTCGGTTGGTGGGATCCGTGGTGACGTCACCGACGCTGAAGATTCCGATCTGCATGTATGCCTCCTAGTTGAATTGTAAACTAGTTTCTGGGTCGTTGTATTCTCTCCCGTAGACTCCGCCTCATGCGTGTAGGAGTCTTTGGAGCCACGGGCCAGGTCGGCGGCGTGATGCGCCGCCTGCTGGCCGAGCGCTCGTTCCCCGTTGACGACATCAGGTTCTTCGCCTCGGCCCGATCGGCAGGCACCACTGTGCCGTGGGCCGACGCCCAGGTCACCGTGGAGGACGCGGCGAAGGCCGACTTCGCAGGCCTCGACGTCGCGCTGTTCTCGGCGGGTGCCGCCACCTCGCGTGAACTCGCGCCTAAGGTTGCTGCCGCCGGAGCCACCGTCGTCGACAACTCATCGGCCTGGCGAATGAACGACGCTGTCCCCTTGGTGGTCAGCGAGGTCAACCCCGACGACGTGCACCGGGCCGAGCTCGGCATCATCGCCAACCCGAACTGCACCACAATGGCCGCCATGCCGGTCCTCAAGCCGCTGCACGACGCAGCTGGACTGCGATCGATGCAGATCGCTACCTATCAGGCAGTCTCCGGCTCCGGGCTCACGGGGGTCAGCACCCTGGCCGGGCAGTTCGCCGGGCTTGAGGCCCCCGAACGCCTGACCCACGGCGGATCGGTCTTCGCCCCGGACGACCTGGGTGGCTACGTCGCGCCCATCGCCTTCAATGTGCTGCCGCTGGCCGGGTCGGTCATCGACGACGGCGAGGGTGAGACCGACGAGGAGAAGAAGTTGCGCAACGAGTCGCGCAAAATCCTGCACATCCCCGGCCTGCGGGTCAGTGGCACCTGCGTGCGGGTCCCGGTCTTCACCGGTCATAGCCTGGCTGTCCACGCCCAGTTCGAGCGCGACATCGACCCAGCCCAGGCGCGCGACCTGCTCAGCCGTGCGCCGGGAGTGGCCCTGGCCGACGTCCCGACGCCGCTCGCGGCGGCCGGCACCGATCCTTGCCTGGTCGGCCGGATCCGCCGCGATCAGAGCCTCGACAATGGCCTGGTGCTGTTCATCAGCAACGACAACCTCCGCAAGGGTGCCGCGCTCAACGCGATCCAGATCGCCGAGCTCCTCGCAGGATCGCCGTCATCGGTGGCGGGGCCATGGGCGAGGCGCTGCTCGCCGGGTGGATCGCCGCCGGGCACGAACCGGCCGATCTGCTCGTGGTCGAGGCCGACCAGGAGCGCGCCGCCGCCTTGGTCCAGCGGCACGGGGTGCGCATCGTCGATTACGCGCAGGCCGCGTCGGCCGAGACTGTGATCCTGGCGGTCAAGCCGCATCAGATCCTGGCCGCGCTGCGTCAGATCGGCCCTTCGTTGCCCGATCCCACTCTCGTGGTCTCCATCGCGGCCGGCGTGACCTGCGCCAGGGTCGCGGCCTCGTTACAGCCGGGCCAGCCGGTGGTGCGCGTCATGCCCAACACGCCGGCGCTGGTCGGTCAGGGAATGGCCGGGGTGTGCGGCGGGCCATCGGCAACGCCAGAGCACCTTGCGCGGGTAGTAGACCTGATGTCGGCGGTGGGTCGGGCGATTGAGGTCAGCGAATCGGCCATGGACGCGCTCACCGCGCTATCCGGATCCGGCCCGGCCTATCTGTTCTACGTCGCCGACGCGATGATCGAGGCGGGAGTGCACCAGGGGCTCTCCCGGGCCCAGGCACGCGAGCTCGTGGCGCAGACAATCGTCGGCGCCGGTGCGATGCTGGCGGGCTCGGATCGCTCGGCCGCCGAGCTTCGCGAACAGGTCACCTCACCGGCGGGCACCACCGCCGCGGCGCTACGGGTGCTCGAGGATCGCGGGGTCCGGGCCGGGTTCCTCGGCGCTATTCAGGCGTGCGCTGAGCGCAGCGCCGAACTCGGGCAGGCCTGAGGCGAGTAATCCTCGATTCGGCCGCCACACGCGCCTCAGGTTACTATTGGGAGTCGTTTTGGCACTCCCGCCAAGCAGGAAAGGTCCACCGTGGGTTCTGTTATCAAGAAGCGTCGCAAGCGCATGGCGAAGAAGAAGCACCGCAAGCTGCTCAAGCGCACTCGCGTTCAGCGTCGCCGCGCCGGCAAGTAGTGGCCGCGGCATCGCGAGTGGTCCTGCTGACCCGCACCGGATGTCACCTGTGTGACCAAGCCGAGTCCGTGGTTGCGACTCTCTGCGATGAACTCGATGCCACGTGGCAAGCCGTTGACGTCGACTCCGAACCGGAGTTGCGAGCGCACTTCACCGATCACGTGCCTGTGGTCATGGTGGACGGTGAGGTGTTCAGCTACTGGTTCGTTGATGCCGAGCAGCTTCGCCACCGCATATCCAATGCGCCACCCAACGATCCAGGAGAACCGTGACAGATCTGCATCCCGGTGACCAGGAGGCCGTCGGGGGTTCCGTCACCTTCGTGGGTGCGGGGCCCGGCGACCTTGAACTGATCGCGCTGGCCGGTGCCCGAGCCATCGGGCGCTCGGACGTCGTGGTGGTGGAGCCAGGGGTCAGTGCCGCCGATCTCGCCGCCGCCGGGATCGAATGCGACGCCGAACTCGTCACCGTCGCCGAGGACGAAGCAGCGCAACTGATCGACGAGGTCAGCCGGGGACGCCGGGTGGTCCGGTTGGCCGGCAGCTCATGTAGCGCCGAAACCTTCCACGAGACCGCCCTGCCCGCCGTCCTCGAACAGCACCGGATCGGGACCCGGCTCATCCCAGCAGTCAGCCGCGCCGGCTGTGCGCTGGTCTACAGCGCCGTCGCCCCCACCCGCAGCGTGGCAAACTTCGACGCCAGCGAGGGCATCAGCGACGACGAACCCTGGCCGATGGCCGGGACTGTCGTGGTGTGGACCAATGCGGAACACCTCGCGGCAGTCGCTGCCCGCGGCGCCGAGGAACTCGGTGGCGAGTCCGAGGTGCTGCTGCTCACGGGGCTCGGCACCTCGGCCCAGCAGACCAAGCCGGAGACCTGGGCCAGCGCCGCCGCGGCGATCGTCGAGGGCGAGTGCTACCTGATCACCGGGCCCGGTATCGATCACCTGGAACGTCAGCAGCTCGACTGGTTCACCTCCAAACCACTCTTCGATTGGAACGTGCTGCTCCCACGCACCAAGGACGACCTCGACTATCTGGCCAGCGAGCTCGCCCGCTACGGAGCCGCCGCTGAGATCGTGCCGACCATGGCCATCGAACCGCCGCGCACCGAGCAGCCGATGGAAAAGGCGATGCGCGGCATCATCGACGGTCGATTCGGCTGGCTCGTATTCACCTCACCGGTGACAGTTGACGCCGTGATCGAGCGGCTCGCCTCGCTGGGGCTGGATTCCCGAGCGCTGTCGGGGGTCCAGGTGGCGGCCACCGGCCGCGGCACCATCGAGGCGCTGGCGGCCCATGGGCTGCGGCCGGATTTCACCCCGTCGCCGCCGGCGGGTCCGGCCGAACTGGCCGGCGAGTTCCCCGCCTATGATGACCTGCTCGACCCCATCGGCCGGGTGCTGTTGCCCACGGCAGACGTCGCGGTGGCCGACCTGATGACAGCGCTGACCCGGCTGGGCTGGGAACCCGAGGAGGTGGCCGCGTACCGCACCGTGCGCGCCGCGCCGCCCCCGGCGGAGGTACGGGAGCGAATCAAGTCGGGAATGTTCGATGCCGTGGCCTTCACGTCCTCGACAGCGGTGCGCAACCTGATCGGCATCGCGGGCAAGCCCCACGCCGCCAGCGTCATCGTCGCGATCGGCCAGGCGACAGCGCGCACCTGCGAAATGCACGGCCTGCGTGTGGACGCCGTGGCCCCCACCCCCACCAGCGACGCCGTCGCCGGGGCCCTGGCTCGTTTCGCCGAGCAGCGCCGCGCCGAACGCGTCGAACAGGGTCTGCCGGACACGAAGCCGTCGCAGCGCCGTCGGCGCCGCCGCCGCGTCAGCGCATAGGCTAGTCTCGTGCGAGCCCCAAGTACCTACTTGCTGGGGTCAGCCAGCCGGTGCCCGGCTTCAGCGGCGATGACCGCGAGGGCGATGCCTCGGCCTGGCCGACACCACCGGTGGGGACTCAGGACGCACCAGAGGTCACGTTCACCGCGGGAGGCATGTAATGGGCGAATCACGGGTCGTACACCTCATGCGGCACGGTCAAGTACACAACCCTGACGGGGTGCTCTACGGCCGCTTGGCCGGCTACGGGCTCTCCGAGTTGGGCCATCGCATGGCCGAGCGGATGAGCACCTACTGGGCGGAGGCGCCGCTGACCCATCTGCGGTGCTCACCGTTGCAGCGAGCCCAAGAAACCCTGGCCCCCACCGCGGCCCGCTTTCCCGGGCTTGAGATCGTCACCGACGACCGCGTGATCGAGGCCGACAACGTGTTCGAGGGGCGGGTCTTTGGCAGCAGCAACGGCCCGCTGCGGGACCCGGCGATGCTTCGCCACGTGCTGAATCCGTTGCGGCCCAGCTGGGGCGAGCCATATGTCGAGATCGCTGCCCGGATGCGCGGCGCTATCGCCGACGCTGCCGAGGCCGCCGGCGATGGCGGCCAGGCCCTCGTGGTGGCGCACCAGCTGCCGATCTGGATCGCCCGCTGCGATGCCGAGGGCCGCGCATTCGCCCACGACCCCCGTCGCCGCGAATGCACCCTGGCCTCGGTGACATCGCTGACATTGCGCGATGGCCACATCACGGCCATCGATTACACCGAACCAGTGGCCGACCTGCTGCCGCAGCACCGGGGCCGGGCCTTCAAGGTGGGTACGTGAGACGGTTCGCCGTCGCCGCTGTGACCCTCCTCGTGGCCGGATGCTCCACCGGTGAGACCCCCGGCTCGGTCGACGCTGACGTCGGGTTCCAGGTGGGTGATGGCGCGGTCACCATCGTGGCGCCTGAGGCGCGTGAAGCCGCGCCGGTGCTCACCGGTGAGACCCTGTCCGGCGACGACCTGTCGACCGCCGACTATGCCGGGCAGATCGTCGTGCTCAATGTGTGGGGGTCATGGTGCGCGCCGTGCCGGGCCGAGGCCCCTGATCTGGTGGCGGCCGCCGAGGCGATGCCGGAGGTGGCCTTCCTCGGCATCAACACCCGCGACCTCGACCCGGCCCCGGCCAAGGCTTTCGTCCGGGCCTTCCAGATCGACTACCCGAGCTTCTACGATCCCGATGGCTCCCTGCTGCTCGGTTTCGCCCAGCTGCCACCCACCGCGATCCCCAGCACCCTCGTCCTCGACGACCAGGGCAGGGTGGGTGCCCGGATCCTCGGCGAGGTCAGCGCCGACACCCTGGCCGCCGTGGTGGCAGATGTCCGGGAGGGCACCTGATGCCCCTGGAATCGTGGGTCGGCGACGCGCTGACCGGTTCGCTGCTGCTGGCGATACCGGTGGCGGTGCTGGCCGGTCTGGTCTCGTTCGCTTCGCCCTGCGTGCTGCCGCTGCTGCCGGGCTACTGGTCCTATGCCTCGGGGCTGGGCGCTGCGGAGATCGCCGACGGCACCGGTGACCGTCGGGTGCTGGTGCTGGGGACCGCCGGATTCGTGCTGGGAGTCGCTGGTGTCTTCGTGCTGACCGGGGCGCTGATCGGTGGCGCCGGGACGCTGCTGCTGGAACATGAGCGGGCGGTGCAGGTGGTGGCGGGACTGGCGATCATAGTGCTTGGCGCCGGTTTCGCCGGTTGGCTACCGCTGCCGGCCGAGGCGCGGCTACGCGTGGCCCCACGCGCGGGGGTCGCCGCGTCGCCGCTATTGGGCGCGGCCTTCGGGCTGGGCTGGACCCCGTGCATCGGCCCCGCCCTGTCGGTGGTGCTCACCCTGGCCCTCGACGAGGGATCAGTGGCCAGGGGAGCCTTCCTGGCCTTCTGCTACGCGCTGGGGCTCGGTGTGCCGTTCCTGGTGCTGGCGGTGGGGTTCACTGGGTTGTCCCGGCGGCTGCAGTGGCTGCGCACCCACCAACGCGGCTTCCAAATCGCCGGGGCGGTGGCCCTGATCGTCGTCGGGCTCGCCATGGTGACGGGTGCCTGGAACCTGCTGGTCGCCCAGCTGCGGGTGTGGGCAGCCTCGTTCGGGACGATCCTGTGAGGACTCTTCGCTGGGCCTGGGGCCAGCTCACCAGCATGCGCACCGCCTTGTTCCTGCTGTTCCTGCTCGCCTTGGCCGCCATTCCGGGGTCGCTGATCCCGCAGCAGTCGACAAACGCCATCGCCGTGGCCGAATTCAAACGCGAGAACCCCACCCTGGACGCCTGGTTCGAGCCGATGGGGATGTACCACGTGTACACCTCCGCCTGGTTCTCCGCCGTCTACCTGCTGCTGTTCGTCTCGCTCGTGGGCTGCATCCTGCCGCGCATCGGCAAATACGCCCGCACCGTCGCTGCACCACCGCCGCGGCTGGTGGCTCGGCCGGGGCAGCTGCCCGCGGGACACGTGGGACCGCGCAGCCTTGACCCCGAGGCGACGCTGCAGCAGGCCGAACGCTGGCTGCGCGGGCACCGGTACCGCCTGCGGCGCAGCGACGAGGGCATCAGCGCCGAGCGCGGATATGCCAGGGAAGCCGGCAACCTGACCTTCCACGTCGGGCTTGTCGCGGTGCTGGCCGGTCTTGCCTGGTCGAGCCTGCTGGGTTTCCACGGCTCAAGCGTGATGGTCGAGGGACAGTCCTTCGCCAACTCGATCACCCAATACGACGATTTCACCGCCGGGGCCTGGGTGGCCACCGACCGGCTGGAACCATTCGCCCTGACCCTCAACAGCTTCGCCGCCGAGTTCGAGACCGGTGAGGTGCAGCACGGCGCCGCGCGCCGCTTCGACGCCGATGTCACTCTCACCGAGGCCGAGAGCACCGGCGAGCATCTGCTGCAGGTCAATGCCCCCATCATCACCGACGGCGGGTCACAGGTGAGCCTCCTGGGCCATGGCTATGCCCCTCGGGTCACCGTCACCGACGCCGACGGCGAGGTCGCCTTCTCCGGGCCGGTGGTCTTTCTACCCCAGGACGGCAATTTCGGCTCCACCGGCGTGGTCAATGCGCCGGATGCCCGTCCCACCCGGCTCGCGTTCCAGGGATTCTTCTTCCCCACGACGGTCCTCGACGAGACCGGCCCCCACTCGGTGTTTCCGGACCTGGGCAATCCCGAGCTCTACCTCAACGTGTGGTCCGGGCCCCCGGCCGAGGAGACCGGCATCCCGCACAGCATCTACGTGCTGGATACCACCGGCCTCGAGAAGGTCACCGACGACGACGGTGAGCCGCTGAGCCTGCGGCTGCTGCCTGGGGCCACGGTGGAACTGCCCGACGGGCTGGGCACCATCACCTTCGATGGAGTATCGAGGTGGGTGAGGCTCCAGGTGAGCCAAACCCCGGGCAATCCGCTGACACTGGGCTCGCTGGCTGTCGCAGCGCTGGGGCTTGCGGTAAGCCTGTTCGTCCGGCCGCGACGGCTATTCGTGCGGGTGAGCGGGGACCAGGTGGCCGTCGGCGGCCTGGACCGAACCGACGGCGCCGCCGGGCTCGATGAGGAAGTTGAATCACTTGCGCAGGCAGCCGGTCTGACCACAAGTTCCGATTCGCCTCCCGGCGAGGCACAATAGGCGCGCTAAGACAGGATTGGGGGAGTCAGTGTGAGCTTGGGCGAAACGTCCGAACTGGCCATCGTCGTCGCGGCGGTTGGCTACCTGGTTGCCTTCGCCTGCCATGCCCTCGAATGGGCCTTCGCCCGCGGCCTCGCCCCGGCCCGCCCCGAGGACGGGTCGGAAGATGCGGCGCGGATCCGGGTCGACATGTACGGCCGGTTCGGCATCGCCATCACAGTGGTCACGATGCTGGTCAATGCCGTCGGGGTCGTCTCGCGCGGTGTGGCCGCCGGGCGGGCCCCGTGGGGCAACATGTACGAGTTCATCACCTCGGCGGTCCTGGTGATCGTCGCGGCCTACCTCATTGCGGTGTGGCAATTCTCGGCCCGCTGGCTGGGGCTCGGCGTCACCCTGCTCGCAACGGTCGCGCTCGGGCTTGCCGTGACCGTGTTCTACGTCGATGTGGCCCCGCTGGTGCCGGCGCTGCATTCGGCATGGTTCATCGGGCACATCGTGGCCGCCGTCATCGCCGGCGGCGGATTCAACGTGGCCGGGATCGCCTCGATCTTCTACCTGCTCCGGTTGCGCGCCGAGGACTCAGGGGAACCCATCGAGGGCTACCTGGCCCGGGTCCCGAACTCCACGAAACTCGACGTGTTCGCCTACCGCATCAACGCGTTCTCTTTCCTGCTGTGGACATTCACAGTGGCCGCGGGGGCCATCTGGGCGCAGTACGCCTGGGGACGGTTTTGGAACTGGGACCCGAAGGAAACCTGGTCACTGGTGACCTGGATCATCTACGCCGCCTACCTGCATGCGCGGTCGACGGCCGGGTGGCGCGGCCGTCGCGCCGCGTGGATCGCAGTGATCGGCCTCATCTCATTCTGGTTCAACTTCATCGGTGTCAACCTGCTGTTCTCAGGACTCCACTCCTATGCCGGCATCTAGCCTTCCGGCGCAGGCCACAGGCAGCGACTGGCTCGTCGAGTTCTATGACGAGCAGGGCCCGCGGCTGCACCGGCTCGTCGTGATGCTGGGCGGAGCTGACCAGAGCGATCAGCTGGTGCGCTCCGCGTTGCGGGGCCTGGCCCACCGCACCCACCGATTGGTGGACCCCTCGGATCGGCGGGAATACGTCGAGGAGCAGCTGGTGCACGCGGCCAGGCGGGTGCGGCGCGGCAGGCGAACCATCTCGCTGCCCGACGTCGATGATCCTCGTCAGAAGCAAGTCTTGGCTGCCCTGGGCAGCTTGCCGCAGCGCTCGGCCGAGATCATCATCGTCAGCCACTACCTGGCAACCTTTGGCCCGGAACTCGCCGTCTTGATGCGCTCCACAGTGGTGGGTACCCAGGCGCGGCTGGAGGCCGCGCTGAACCAGCTGCGGGTGGCGCTGCGAGCCCCCAGCCAGGTGAGCGAGCCCGGGGTGCTGGAGGCCTTGTCCCAGGAGACGACACAGGCATTGCAGTCCGCGGCGCGGCAGATCCATCCGCCGGCCGTGGAGACGCTGGAGGGTGACCTGCGCTCCTTCGGTGAGGCCCGCATCGCCGGGGTTGCCCGCTGGGTTGGAGCCGTGGCCGTGGTCGCCGCGTTCAGCCTGGGGGCGTGGTTGGCGGTGGCCACATCCTCGGGGCCCGCCACTGCAACATCGCCGACCGCTTCGCCGGCGCCGTCGGGCTCGGCCACACCGGCCGCGATCGCCGAACAGTCACTGCCGGGGCAAGCCCACCAGGTGCCGCTGTATTACCTCGGGCGCCATGACGGCAAGCTGTACCGGGAGTACCGGGACTTTCCCACCTCCGGAGACCTCGTCACCTC
>JBKEBG010000135.1:0-22035 GCA_047972985.1 Arachnia sp. | reverse complement strand
CGAACCAGCGCGCCAACGCCGGTCCTGATCAGAGCTACTTGGACTTCAGATCCTCCTCGGGAAGGTGCGCTCCTTCACGTCACCCCGCCGAGGACCATCCACAGGTTCTGATCATTGCTCGGGTGATTGTCACTCCCGAGGTGGCGTATGTGCGCACCGGTCTGGGAGTCAGGATCTCTATCGGTGCCGATGACCCGAGCGATGTTGCCGTCATTGTTGAGGTTGTCGCAGCCATCATGAACGGTGATGCTGAGGAGTATTTTGGCACAGGTGATGACGGCCCTCTGACCAGCATTGGCCACCGCGTCTGGTACCTTCACGGGTCGCGCGCCACTGAGAAGATCGCTTCGGCTGTGACAGTCCGCGCCCCCCGGTGGTCCTGAGCAGGTGGCGATGAGCCGTCGAGGAGGTCCGCGCCAGCCGTGCCGGTGCCTGGCCGCGGGGTGAGCGCTGGAGCCTGTGGGGCAGTACCGAGCGACGCCTCGGCGTGCCGATAGCCGCCTGGCCAGGGCGCTGGCGCTATACGGCGTCTGGATAGCCGGCATCGTGGTGATCTGGGACGTCCTTGCTGGCGTTGCCCTCGGCTCGGTCCGAGCGTTGACCGAGTGGCGCGGTTCCTGCCGTGGCTATCCCGCATCGCGGGGGGCTTCCTCGTTGTGTGCGATGGTCCCTGGCCTCGGGATTCACCTGGCTGGACATCCACGGCGGCGCTCACGCCGGGGGCGGCAGGCTGGTGGGTCACTCGCGCCGAGGCGGGTCGGTGACACAATTGCGACATGAAACCCGGCCAAGGACCCGCAGCAGGGCAGATCCTGATCAGTACCGAGCCCGGCCGAGGTGGATACTTCGATCAAAGCGTCGTGTTGCTGCTGGAGCACAACGAGAACGGCAGCCTCGGGGTGTGCTTGCATCACCTGTCCGACCTCGGCATGGTCGAGGTGCTGCGGCCCTTCGAGGATCTGCTGACCCAACCCGCTCAACTATTCGAGGGCGGGCCGGTTTCTCCGCAGGCAGCCATCTGCCTCGCCCAGGTGATGAATCCCGATGAGGAGCCACCGGGGTGGAAGCCCGTCTTCGACGACGTTGGCATCCTCGACCTCGAAACTCCCGTCGAACTGGTCCGGGGAGCATTCTCGCAACTACGGATCTATGTGGGACTGGCCGGCTGGGATGCCGGGCAATTGGAGGGGGAACTGATCCGGGGATCCTGGTTCCGCAGTCGCGCCAGCGTCGAGGAGGTTTTTGGGACCCCCGACGGGTTGTGGCGGCGTGCGCTGCGCCGTGTCGGGGGAACTCCCGGACAGTGGTCGACCTGGACCGGCACCCCGGTGCACAACTGAGCCAAGTGCGGCCACACCTGAGTTGAAATCTCAGCTGTGCCGCCGAAGTACCCGGTAGCATTGGGGCCAGCGTGAGCGATGGAGGCCCTGGTGAGTGACGGCAACGCGGGTGGACTCATCCTGATCGTGGATGATGATCCAGCACTGTCAGAGATGCTGCAGATCGTGATGCGTCAAGAGGGCTTCGACACAGTTCACAGCGCGGATGGCTCCACCGCACTCGATTCGTTCCGCGAACATCGGCCCGATCTGGTTTTGCTGGACCTCATGCTCCCAGGGCGCGGCGGAGTCGATGTCTGCCGTGACATCCGGGCGGAATCGGGTGTCCCGATCATCATGCTGACCGCGAAGTCCGACACCTCCGATGTGGTTGCGGGGCTTGAGGCCGGGGCGGACGACTACGTGGCCAAGCCGTTTCGAACCAAAGAACTAGTCGCCAGGATTCGCACCCGACTGCGACGTTTGGGCCCGACTGGCGATGGCGATGAGTTGCGCGTCGGAGACCTGACCATCTCAGTATCGGCGCACACCGTGAAGCGCAACAACACACTGCTGAGCCTGACGCCGCTGGAGTTCGATCTGCTGCTGGCGTTGGCGAAGCGGCCCACCCACGTGTTTAGCCGAGAAGCCCTACTCGACGAGGTGTGGGGCTACCGCAACGCGGCAGACACTCGCCTGGTCAATGTCCACGTGCAGCGGCTGCGCTCCAAGGTTGAGCGCGATCCGGAGCGTCCCGAGATCGTCGTGACGGTCCGGGGCGTGGGTTATCGAGCGGGTGAAGCTACTGAAGCGCTCTGACCCTCGGGGACTACGTCGCCTGTGGTGGGGGTCGCTGCCGCTGCGGGTGTTGCTGACCACGCTTGGGGCGTCGCTGGCGGTACTGGTGCTTGCCGGCCTGTTCCTGCTGCAACAGGCTACTACCGCCATCGTCGAGACGAAGAAGAACGCCGCTATCTCTGAGGCTGTCGGCATCTATACCTTCATGCAGGAGCAACTGCGGCTTCCAGAGACCCGGGGCGTTGCCATCTACGAGCAGCTCAACCAACTCGCGGCTCAGGCGGGGGCCCAAGGGGGCGAGTATCACGTGGCCATTCAGGGGCCCGCCTCGGTCCTGGTCTCCTCGGGACTGCGGTGGGAGTCGGTGCCAGAAGTGCTGCGCGAGGAAGTGGCATCCGGAGATGAAATGCTCATCACCCCGACGACCATCACCTATACGACGGACGAAGCCTCCGAGCCAGGATGGGCGGTGGGTACCACCCTAATCGACACCCAGGGCGAGCGGTTCCCCGTCTACTACCTGTTCCCGATGACCAACGAGATGGCAACGCTTCAGGCGCTGCAGCGGGCTGTGATCTCTACCGGACTGGTTCTCTTGGTCGCTCTGGCGGCCGTGGCATATCTGGTGACGGTGCAGATCGTGCGCCCGGTGCGCCGGGCAAGCCAGACCGCGCTGCGGCTGGCCTCCGGGCACCTCGACGACCGGCTCATGGTGCGCGGCACCGACGACATCGCCTCCCTGGCGGAGTCGATGAACCTCATGGCCGATGACCTGCAGCAGCGGATTCGAGATCTCGAGAGGCTCTCGCTGGTACAACGCCGATTCGTCAGCGACGTCTCCCACGAACTGCGCACACCGCTGACACCCATCCAGATGGCCGCCGAGGTGCTTCATGACGAACGAGACGAGCTCTTGCCCCACGCCGCCCGGACTGTTGAGCTGATGCACACCGAGATTGACCGCTTCGATGTGCTACTGGCCGACCTGCTGGAGATCTCTCGATTTGATGCCGGAGCAGCGGTGCTGACGCTCGAGGAAACCGATCTCGCGGCCCTCGTATCCAGCGAGGTTGAAATCCAGCAGGCATTCGCCGCTAGCCTCGGAACGAGGCTTCGGCTTAGGGTCAAGAGCCCCGCAACCGCGGAGGTCGATCCGAGACGAATCCGCCGGATCCTACGCAACCTGCTCACCAATGCGATTGAGCACGCGGAGCGCAAGCCGATCGAGGTCACCGTGGCAGCCGACGATGAGGCGGCCGCCGTGACCGTCCGGGATCGTGGGGTCGGCTTCCTGGCAAGCCAGTCCGGGCAGGTCTTCGAGCGCTTCTGGCGAGCCGATCCGTCGCGAACCCGAATCGTCGGCGGCAGCGGGCTCGGCCTCTCGATCGCTTTGGAAGACGCAAAGTTGCACGGCGGCTGGCTCACCGCCTGGGGCCGTCCGGGTCAAGGCGCGCAATTCAGGCTCACCCTGCCCCGGGATCCAGAAACACATCTGCGGGACTCGCCACTTCCCGCTTCGCCAGCGGAGGGGAAACGCCGATGACACGCTGGGGTTTGATGGCCGCCGTGGGCTTGCTGGCGCTCGTGGGATGTACTGCCATCCCGACATCAGGGCCGGTAGAGGAGGTCACCGCCAGCCTGCCGCCACGCGAGGTCGATTTCGCGCCCGAACCACCGCAGGACGGCGTCACGCCGGAACGCCTGGTCGAGGGCTTCCTGCAAGCCATGGTGGATCCGGACGCTGACTACTCTGTCGCCAGGCAATACCTCACCGCCGACGTCGCCCAGACCTGGCAGCCGAGCGCGGCGACAACCATCTACGAAGGCTCGGTGGAGGTAGCAGAGGACGCAAGCTCGGCCGTCTTGTCGGGCACCACAGTGGGAAGGCTCGACGAGGCCGGCCACTTCCACACCGATGGGACCGAACTGTCCCACGAGTTCATGCTGGTGCAGGAGGACGGGCAGTGGCGCATCACTCACCCACCCGAGGGCGTCCTGATGTCCCAGTTCAGCTTCAACCGCTTCTACGCACATGTCAGCACGTATTTCGTGGCCCAGGCAGGCACTCACGTAGTGCCGGAGCAGATCCATGTTCCCGATGCGCTGCTCACCCCTAACCGGATCATCCAGGCCCAGCTCGCCGGGCCCGGTGAGGAAATTGCCGGGGCGGTGCGAAACGCGCTTCCATCCACCGCGGAACTGACCGATGAGGGAGCCAGCGTCGACCAGGATGGGACGGTCCGGGTCCACCTCACCGGGGTCCCGGCCGATCTGCCGGAGGACCGCCGACGGGAGCTGGGCGCCCAACTTGTGTGGTCGCTGTCGGCCGTGCCCCGGGTCACGGGTCTCGCGCTATTCGTCGACGGTGGTGCCTACGGCCTACCGGGGCAGGATGCCAATGGCGTGCTCGATTTCGCCTCACAGCAGGGGTTCCAGGTGTTCTCGCGTGCCGCATCCGCCGATCTTTTTGGGATCAGCGGTGGTGTCGCGGGCCGGTTGACCTCTTCAGGTGCCTTTCTGCCGATAGCCGCGCTAGCTTCCTACGAAGCTGCCGAGGTGGCGCTGGCTTTGGACGGAACCGAGGTGGCCACGATCCTGGCCGGACGCAACGAACTGATCGTTGGCGCGATGGGCGGTGAGGCCGCCCCGCTCGCGCTGGAGCTGACCAATCTGCGTTCACTTCACTTCAGTTTGGGACAGATCTGGCTGTTGGGGGAGTCCGCCGATGGCTCCACGAAGCTGGTGCGGATCGATGGCCAAGGCGTCGCGCACGAGGTTGACCTGTCACAGATCCCCGGAGACGTGGCACGGGCCTCGGTGTCTCCGGTCGGAGTGTTGGTGGCGCTGGTGCTCGATGATGGTGGGTTCGGTGTCGCTACCTTCACCGGCGACGAACTCAGCCATTGGAACCGCCTCAGCGGGACCGAAGCTGCTCCCCTCACCACGGCCTACGACTGCGATTGGAGCGAGGAGTACGGCATAGCCGTCCTGGCCACTTCAAATGATCGGCGGACTGTGCTGCTCACCTCAGCCGACGGCGCCGTGGTCGAAGATCTCGGACCCATCGGCGTCGACGCGACACAGCTCAGCGCGCTGCCCAGGATCACCCGGGACGCCATCGCGGTACGCGACGCCGATGCACAAGTACTGCGCAACGAGGCCACCGGCCTATGGACACCGGTGCCGACGAGTCTGACCGATGTGAGTTACCCCGGCTAGTGTTCAGCTGGCTGCCTGTGGAAGAAGACACACCGCGGCCCGGGTAGCGCACCATGAGCCCATGTCGAGCTTGCTCAGCAGTGCCGCGAACCTCCTGCTGGGCGCGCGGTGCCCCCTGTGCCAGGCAACCGCCTGGGGGGTGTGCGCCCAGTGTCAGGCACGGTTGAAGCACCAAACGCCCACAGCAGTGTCACGGCCGGGGATTGAGCTGCCCATCATCGCGGCGCATGACTACCGGCCGGATATCCAGCGTCTGGTGCCACGCTTCAAAGACGACGGTGCCCTGCACCTGGAACGGTTCCTGGCCGGGCGGCTGGCGGCCGCTCTGGCCAGCCTCAGCTGCGGCCCGAGCGTGATAGTCGTCCCCATCCCTTCCGCCCCGTCATCGGTGCGCCGCCGGGGGGTTGACCACATGCGTCGGCTTGCCTGCGTGGCTGCCGGCTTGGAGAACCAGAGGTGGGCACCACTCCTGATCCGCCTGCCCCGTCGCCGCCAGCAACGTGGCCTTGACCGGTCCGCCAGGCAAACAAATGCCTCGGGTGCGATGGTTGCTCGGGGCACGGTTACCCAGGTGGTCCTCGTCGATGACGTGGTGACCTCCGGGGCCTCGCTGCGCGAAGGACACCGGGCGTTGAAACACGCCGGCGTCACGGTGGTGGGGGCCGCAGTCATCGGACACGCGGATCGCCTATGAGCGATGCCTGCCCGGCCAGGCCGCACCCTGTAACGTGGACCTACGCATTCGAGGCACGTACAAGGAGGAATGCATGGACATCGCCGTTTCCGGCCATCACTGTAGTGTCGGACCCGATCTCAAGGCTCTCGTTCACGACCGAATCGAAACGGTCGAGCGGCTCAGGGATCGCATCATTCGGGTCGAAGTGGACTTCTCAGCGCGTGAAGGGGCCAAAGACCCTTCTGATGCGGTAGACGTCCAGATCACCCTGCGCAGTAAGGGACCCGTGATTCGTGCCGAAGGGCACGCCGATGACAAGACGGCGGCGTTTGAACAGGCCTTCGAACGGCTCAAGACCCAACTTCGTAAGGCAGCCGACCGCCGCAAGGCCCACCGCGGTCTGCGCTTGTCGTCGGTCAGCACACCCCCGCCGCTTTCCCAGCCGGAACCCGTCGACGGCGAGGAGTCCGACACCCACGAGGTGGCCGGGCTTGTCGTCACCGGAGATGGGCCGCTGATCGTGCGGGAGAAGGACTTCGACGCCACACCGTTGACGCTGGCTCAGGCTCTCGACGAGATGGAACTGGTGGGCCACGATTTCTTCTTGTATCAGGATTCCGTCAGTGGTCGCCCGTCGGTGGTCTACCGGCGTAAGGCATACAACTATGGAGTCATCCACCTCAACGTCGGCGCCTAGCTGGACGCAATCTCCTGCGGCGAGAGCCGCAGGAGATTGGGGTCCTGCTCACGCCTCGGTAGCATAGGGTTGCCGTCGCGATTCCGCGGCGGTTGTATGCCGTCAACACGAAGGACCTCGTCGTGGGATTCATGGATTTCCTGAGCAACCTTGGCTCCGGGGCTCAGCTACGGAAGCTGCAGAAGGTAGCCGACGCGGTCAACCTGATCGAACCGGACTTTCAGGAGATGTCGGACGAAGAGTTGCAGGCCCAGACTGACGAGTTCAGGCAGCGGCTGACCGATGGCGAGTCCCTGGAGCAGATCATGCCGGAGGCCTTCGCTGCGGTCCGGGAGGCCAGCGTCAGGGTTTTCGACAAGCGCCACTTCGACGTACAGCTCATGGGCGGTGCCGCATTGCACTGGGGCAACATCGCCGAGATGAAAACCGGTGAGGGCAAGACCCTCGTGGGGGTGCTGGCCGCCTACCTCAACGCCTTGGACGGCAAGGGAGTTCACGTCGTCACCACCAACGACTACCTGGCCCGGTACCAGTCCGAGCAAATGGGGCGCATCTATCACTTCCTCGGCTTGAGTGTCGGTGTCATCTTGTCCCAGATGACCCCGTCGGCTCGCCGGAAGGCATACGCCGCGGATATCACCTACGGCACCAACAACGAGTTTGGTTTCGATTACCTGCGCGACAACATGGCGCACCGTGTGGAGGATCTGGTCCAGCGCGGACACAATTTCGCGATCGTCGATGAGGTTGACTCGATCCTGGTGGACGAGGCGCGTACCCCGCTGATCATTTCTGGGCCCGCCCAGGACACCCACGAGTGGTACCCGGTGTTCGCCAAGATTGCCACTCGGCTCACGCGCGACGAAGACTACGAGGTCGACGAGAAGAAGCGGACCGTCGCCATCGGGTCGAGCGGGATCGAACACGTCGAGGATCGGCTTGGCATCGACAACCTGTACGAGTCGGCGAATACCCCTCTGATTAGCTACCTGAACAACGCCATCAAGGCCAAGGAACTGTTCAAGGTCGACAAAGACTACGTGGTGGTCGACGACGAGATCCTGATCGTCGACGAGCACACGGGACGGACCTTGGCCGGTCGGCGTTACAACGAAGGCCTGCACCAGGCGCTTGAGGCCAAGGAAGGCGTCAAGATCAAGGACGAGTATCAAACGCTGGCCACAGTCACACTGCAGAACTTCTTCCGCATGTACACAAAGCTCGCCGGTATGACAGGTACCGCCAAGACGGAGGAATCTGAGTTCCAGAAGATCTACGGCCTCGGAGTCATCGCTATCCCGACGAACCGTCCGATGATCCGCATGGATCAGCAGGACAAGATCTACCGAACCGAGGAGGCTAAGTACGACGCCATCATCGCTGATGTGGCGCAGCGGCACGAGGCCGGTCAACCGGTGCTGCTGGGTACTGCTTCGGTGGCAAAATCGGAGCTGCTGAGCAAGCTGCTCAAGAAGGCCGGGATTCCGCACGAAGTTCTCAACGCCAAGCAGCACGCTCGCGAAGCGAGCGTGGTGGCCCAGGCCGGGCGCAAGGGTGCCGTGACGGTCTCCACGAATATGGCGGGCCGCGGTACCGACATCATGCTGGGCGGCAACCCCGAGTTCCTCACGGATGTGCAACTGCGCAAGCAGGGGCTCGACCCGGTCGAGACCCCGGAGGACTACGAGGCGGCCTGGGCTGAGACGCTGCATGCTCTGGAGGAGCAAGTGGCCACCGAGCACGACGAGGTGGTTGAGCTGGGCGGGCTCTATGTGGTCGGCTCAGAACGCCACGAGTCCAGGCGGATCGATAACCAGCTCCGTGGGCGTTCCGGCCGCCAAGGTGACCCGGGGGAGAGCCGGTTCTATTTGTCGCTCTCCGATGACTTGATGCGGCTGTTCCGGCCAGAACTGCTCGAACGCGCAATGTTGATGCTGAAGGTTCCCGACGACGTCCCGATCGATCAGAAGTCGGTCAGTAACGCCATTGAGTCTGCGCAAAAGCAGGTGGAGAGCCAGAACTTCGAGATGCGCAAGAACGTTCTGAAGTATGACGACGTGCTCAACCGGCAGCGTCACGTGATCTACCGGGATCGTCGGCGTGTCCTGGAGGGGGCCGACCTGGGTGAGCAACTTCGCGAACGGGCCCAAGAAGTAGTCGCTGAGGTCGTACGTAACCAGACCGAAGGGATCCCGGAGGATTGGGAGCTCGACATGGTCTTCGACGAACTGCGCACTCTCTACCCGGTGGGCGTGGTTCAGGAAGATGTCGAGGAGGAACTGCCTCAGCAGGACGAGCTGATCGAAACGTTCACCACCGACGTGCTGCGGGCCTATAGCGAGCGTGAAGAAGGACTCGGCGAGGATGTGATGCGCCGTCTGGAGCGCCAGGTGATGCTCAGCGTTGTCGACCGCAACTGGCGCGAGCACCTTTACGAGATGGACTACCTACGCGAGGGCATCGGGCTGCGTGCCATGGCTCAGCGCGACCCCCTGGTGGAATATCAGCGTGAGGGCGGAGACATGTTCGTGGCGATGCGGGAGGCATCCTTCGAGCAGGTGGTCGGACTACTGTTCAACCTTGAAGTCAAGCAGCCGCAGGCGAGTCCCGAGCTTGCTGTGGGTGTTGTCACCGACGAGACCGGGGCCCCAGTTGATCTGCCGGCCAAGGCGCGCGAGGCGGCCGAGGAGCCGTTAGCGAAGGGACTCGAGTCCACAGAAGACACCAACCTGACCTACTCGGCCCCCGACGAGTCCGGCGAGGCCGCGGCGACCAAGGCCCCCGCCCAGGCGGAGAAGAAGATCGGCCGCAACCAGCCCTGCTATTGCGGCTCCGGTAAGAAGTACAAGGTCTGCCACGGACGCACGGCCTAACTGTCCACACTGGCTGGGATTGTCCGGCGCTGGGCTCACGGTGAGGTCGACCGCGGGCGTGTCACTGGGTGTCAAGGATCAGCCCCGGTTCGACGACGCTGAAGGCCGAGCAGCGCCAGTCCTCGGCGGCGTCCAGGCGCACTGCGCACGCCACCCAGCGATCGCCCAGGGCGATCCTCGTCGCAGCCTCCACACAGGATTGGGTGGGTGATTGCAGCCGAATCCGGCCCACGCGGGCGCCGTGGAACTGGCCGGATTCACGCAGCCGCGCGATGCTCACGAAGGCCTCTTCAGCGCAGTGCCGCCTGACTTGGTGCAGCGGGCGATGCCCGATGATTGCCTCCAAGGCTGCCACGACGAGGCCGTAGGCGCGCGGGGTGCGGGTGCGAGAAGCGATGGCGATGTGGCTCATGTTCCGAGGCTAGAACACCACCGGCGCCCCGCAGCCGGGGATGCTGTTGCGGACAACACCTCAGCGGGGTTCGGACAACACCTGAGGCCGTTGTGACACGCCGGAAGGGTCAGCGGCTGAACATCAACAGCATCCCCAGGCACGTGATGGCCACCATCAGCAGCAGCAGCGGCAACTGGTGGGTGACTCGCCGGGAACTGCGCAACGCGATGTCGTGACTGACCATGGCCCCCACGACGTGCCCGAGGACGATGAGCAGCACCTGGGTGGTCGCGATGGCAGTGGGAAAGGCAAGCAGCGTCGTGTCAGGTCCGGCTTCGGCGCCGCCGAATAGGTTCCAGCCCACCCCGAGCGGGTCGCTCATCCGGAAGGCGGTGCGCTGCCCCTCCAGATATAGCAGCGTCCCGTAGTGGGCCAGCGAGTATCCGGCCACCAGCGGAATCAGTCCGGGAGCCAGACGATCGGCAGCCGCACCCGAAGCCTGGCCTTGGTCACGAAGCGGCAGCGCCGCCAGCCGGAACGCCAGATATATCACCGCGATCGATGCGATCAGCCCGGCCGCACCAGGTAGTTGCGGCGCGACGCCCAGGTTCTGGGTCCAGCGAACCCAGCCGGTGGTGGCGCTCAGAGCGTCGAACAGGGTCACCCCGAGCAGGGCCGAGGCCAATAGCGACAGGTGTCTGGGAGCCTGCCAAGAGGCCAGGTTGCGCAGCGGATTGATCGCCATGAGCTGTCCCTTGGCGTTGCGCGCCCAGCACGAGGCATGGGCCACGGCCGATGCGTAGGCCTCGAACGGATCGGCCGAGGCGATCCAACGACGAGAACCGAGTAGGGTGCCGACCAATAACCAGGCCACCCATACCGCGGCATAGCCGCGAAGTACCGGCAATGTGGTGGACTCCGGTTGCACCAGTTCGAGATAGCCAAAGGCTGTGATGGCGATGGCAGCTGGCCAGCGGGTGCATTTAACGCCGCTGGTCGGCTTCCCGACGAGGCCCGTCAGCCGCGCGAACACCCGCGCCGGGTTGGTGCGCCGGTACACCTGCCCGAACAGCAGCGAGACGGGTACCAGGCCTACCCACAACCAGACGAACACGAACCCGAAAACGGGATTATCGATTCGGTCGGGGCCCGCGATCAGGGCTGCGCCGGCAATCAGCCACACTGCCCCCACAACGATGCGCAATGGCCGGACCACCCACGGCGAGTCGACGAATCGGGTGAGCCTTGGCAGAACCCGTCCGGACTTGTCGACGAAGCGGGGGGTGCGCCATGCGAATGCCAGGACCCAGAACGTGATGATCAGCACCGCCGCGGCGCCGGCGACTACCAACCAGAATGGCAGCGGCAGATCATCGCGAGTGCCAATCCCGTGCCAGGGGATCACCCGACTTCCAATCGGGCCCAGATGATGCTGTCTGGGTGGGTCTCGATCTCATAGACCCCGCTCATGTTCGCCACGAAGGACAACTCCACCGGCTCGCCGGGGGTGACATCTGCCACCATTTCATAGCCGTGGACGTGCACTTGGGTGGCAGCATCGGAGGTGACAGTCAGGGTGACCTCCGAGCCGAGCGGAACCTGCTCAAGCTGCGGTTGCGCCGGGGCAGTGCTGGTGATCTCAAGGCTGATGCTGGTGGGCTCAGCCTCGGCGCCGGAGCACGCACTTGCCACCAATAGGAGCCACACGGCCCCGAGTATCCGAATGAACCTCACCACAACCATCCCTTTCGTCCTCGCGAGACAGTCTAGGTGTAGGCCCGGGCACTCGCCTGCCGCCGTGCTCCACCTCGCCCAGTAGTGTGGGGCAATGCGTGAGTTTGTGTTTATTCCGGTAGGCAGCCACGAGCTGGCGGCGATAAGCGGTGAGCTCCAGCTCACGGACCGGGCGGCGTATCGGGTGACAGCCGAACTGCTTGCGATGCTGGAATACACCCTCGATGAGCTGGAAGACGCCGAATACGCTGCGATGGTGCTGGCCTCGGTGGCTGCCTTGGCCCGATTCGGCCAGCGGCTCGTGCTCGTGGCTGACGTGCCCGCGTCGCTGGTGAGTCCGGGCAGCGATGTCGACAACGGTGAATGCCGCGTCAGTGGGGTACCGCAGACCTCGATCGTGGCCTACTATCGGGAGGCGCCCGAGGTTGATTCAGCTGCGGCTGCGCAGGCCGCCTCGGGCAGGACGATCGACGATGCTTGGGACGCGCCCGAGGTGCAGGAGCTACTCGCAGAAGACCTGCTGTGGAATGACGTGACCGAGTACAAGGGAGCCTGACATGCCGCGCGCTATCTGGAACGGATCCATCTCGTTCGGACTGGTATCCATCCCCGTGAAACTGTTCGGTGCCACGCAGGACAAAGACGTCTCGTTTCGTCAGGTGCATTCCAGCGACGGCGGTCGCGTCAAGTACCAGCGTGTGTGTGATAGCTGCGGCGAGGTGCTGCAATGGGCCGATATCGCCAAGGGGTACGAGGCCAGCGATGGCCGGATGGCAATCTTGAGCAACGAGGATTTCGAGGCGCTCCCGCTGAGCACGCTCAAGACAGTGGACGTTGTTCAGTTCGTGCCCACCGAGGAGATCGACCCGGCCTACCTGCAGCGTAGCTACTTCCTCGAAGCCCAGCAGGCGGGGCAAAAGCCCTACGTGCTGCTGCGTGAGGCGCTCAAACGGCAGGCTAAGGTTGCTGTGGTGAAGGTGGCGCTGCGTTCACGCGAATCGCTGGCACTGATCCGTGCCGACGGCGACCTGCTGATGTTGCACACAATGTACTGGCCCGATGAGTTGCGTGATGGTAGCTTCGCTGAGCCGCCCGCGGAGATCACCATCTCCGATGCGGAAGTCGAGATGGCCAGCATGCTGATTGCCCAACTTGACGGTGAGTTCGACCCGAGCGCGTACAGCGACTCCTATCGGGAGGCCCTCACCGAGGTCGTGGAGGCCAAGCTCGCTGGGGTCGCGCTTCCGGACTCGCCCGATACCTCTGCCCCCACCGCCGATGTGGTTGATCTCATGGCCACGCTGCGGGCCTCCGTCGAAGCCGCCAAGGCTCGTCGGGAGGCTGCAGCTGATGTTGAGGCCAGTTGAGGGTCAGCTCAGCCAAGCGTTGGCGCGGCGCTCGATGCCTGCGAAAGCACTCCGGACGATGGGGGCGGCCTGGGTCTCGATTCGCTTCCCCACGAGAGGGATGTTAACTGTCAGTTCCCCGACATAGGTGCCCGCGGCACCGCCGTCGGCAGCGGGCACCAGCTCGGCGACCGCCTTGGCCGCGACGGGTACGCCCTTGACGCGCACATCGACGGTTCCCCGCCGAGTCCCGCTGCCGTCCGAGGGCTCCCAACGGAAGATCTGCTCAATTTGGACCGTTGCTCCGATGACCTTCGCGATGTCCGTCGGGGCCGGGACCGCCATCGACAAAGTTGTCACCTCATCCGAGACATCGACTGTGTGGCTTGTCGCCCCGGCATGTTCGGCGATGTCGCCGATGAATTCGGGATTGCCCATCAAGGCGGCGACGGCATCAGGTGTGCCCTGGTAGGCATGTTCGTAACGTAGGTCCATGTTTCCCACCCTACCTGTCCTGGCCGGTGCCACTGACCAGGAGCTGACATACGAGCCGGCTACCAGGCGCGGAGAATTCGGTCACCACTAGGATGGGGGCATGCGGATCGACCTGCACACTCATTCCCGAGTAAGCGATGGCACGGACACTCCTACCGGGCTCGTCGTCAAGGCGGCCGCGGCGGGCCTGGACGTTATCGCCCTGACCGACCACGACACCTTCGCCGGGGTACCGGAGGCGCTCGAGGCGGCGAAGCGGGTCGGGCTACGGGTCGTGGGTGGTGCCGAGATCTCCACCCAACTCGACGGATACCCTGTACACCTGCTGGCCTACGGCTGCGACCCTCACCACCGCCGGCTCAACGCAGAACTCGCCCGGATCCGCTCCGCGCGCTCCGAGCGACTGCCACGCATGTGCGCCCTGCTCACTGAGCTGGGTCTGCCCGTCACCCTGGCGCAAGTGCAGGAATCCGCGGGCGCGGCGGCGGCGCTGGGCCGGCCCCACGTCGCCGACACCCTGGTTCGGCTCGGTTATGTCAAGAACAGAAGCGAGGCCTTCGACCGTTACCTCGACGATGATGGCCCCGCTTTTGTTCGGCGGTACGCCCCAGAGCTGTCCGAGACCATTGATCTGGTGCATGCGGCCGGCGGTGTCGCAGTGATCGCCCACCCGTGGGGGCGTCGGGGGGCCGAGGTCCTGACTGCACAGCGGCTAGAGGCGTTGCGCCGGGATCACCGGCTGGACGGGATCGAGGTGGATCATGAAGATCATGATGCCGCCGCCCGGTCGCTGTTATTCGAGCTGGGGGCCCGGCTGGGGTTGGTGCGAACGGGCGCATCGGACTACCACGGACTCGGCAAGCCCGGCCACGAGCTGGGCTGCAATCTCACCCGGCCCAGCGCTTTCGCCGACCTTTTGGCAAAGATCCGGCAACGCGGCGGACACCCTTAAGCACCGCCTCCAACCCAACTCTTGGTGGTGTGCGCCGGTGGGATCAATGCCTCGGGGGCAGCGCGGTAGGGTTTACCCCGATCTTCTGCCCGAGTGAAGGGAATCACGGTCATGAGTGACCTCGACACAGTCTCCGACGCCTCACTAGCGCGTGCCCAGCACCGCAGCACCGAGATCGAGCGGGAGCTGGCAACCAACCCCGAGCGCTTTCGGATCCTCACCGGTGACCGCCCCACGGGCAACCTTCACATCGGCCACTACTTCGGTTCATTGGAGAACCGGGTCCGGTTGGCCGACAGCGGGGTGGACACCACGATAGTGATCGCCGACTACCAGGTGATCACCGACCGCGACGGCCTCGGCCCGATCCGGGAGCGGGTCTTCAGCCTGCTTGCCGACTACCTCGCCTGCGGCATCGACCCGGAGCAGGTGGTGATCTTCACCCACTCGGCCGTCCCGGCGCTCAATCAACTCTTGCTGCCGTTCCTATCGCTGGTCACCGACGCGGAGCTTCGCCGCAACCCTACGGTGAAAGCCGAACTCGACGATACCGGTGATCGGCCCATGTCGGGTCTGATGCTGACCTACCCGGTCCATCAGGCCGCCGACATACTGTTCTGCAAGGCGAACCTGGTGCCTGTCGGCAAGGATCAACTGCCGCACCTCGAGCAGGCACGGGTCATCGCTCGGCGTTTCGACGAGCGCTATGGGCGTGCGGATGCGGCGCAGCCCGTCTTCCCCGGCCCCGAAGCGCTGCTGAGCCGTTCTGGCACGATCCTTGGGCTCGACGGCGCCAAAATGAGCAAGTCCAAGGGCAACACTATCGAACTGGGCATGAGCGCCGACCAGACCGCCAAGCTGCTGAAGCGGGCGGTCACCGACTCCGAACGTCACATCTCCTACGATCCGGAGCATCGGCCCGAGGTCTCCAACCTGGTCAACATCGCGGCACTGTGCCTGAATCGGGATCCGAGCCTGGTAGCCCAAGAGATCGGAAATGGCGGGGGAGGCGGCCTCAAGCGCCTGGTGACCGAGGCGGTCAATGAGAAGTTCGCCCCGATCCGCGCCCGCCGGGCCGAATTGATCGCCGAGCCCGGCCAGCTCGAATCGATCCTGGCCGACGGGAATCGGAGGGCGCGGCTGATCGCGGAACAGACCCTCGGCGAGGTCCGCCAAGCGATGCAGATGGCCTACTAGCCACCGCGCTCAGGAAGCGGTACCGCAACGGGTGAGGTGCAGGCTGGCATCGCCTGGCCCACCCCAATGCGATCGTCGTCGCCTCGCGCTGCCCGCCGAAACGCTACGTGACGGAGCGATCGTCAGTGATGTCGATACCACCGCGCCGACGCCGCCGTTTGCGTCGTGGCTTGGCCGCCGACTCGTCTTTTGGATGATCTCCCGCTGACTCGGTGCCCCGGCGGCGACGAGTGCGCTCCCGGCCGGGCGAACCACCTGAACGATCGGCCGCCGCGCGGGTCTTGGCGCTAGCCAGCCTGCCGCGGGTTCCCTCGGGGATCTGCAGATCCCCGAACAAGTGCGGTGAGGAGGAATAGGTCTCCACCGGCTCTGGGATCCCCAAATCAAGGGTCTTATCGATGACTCGCCACCGGGTCACGTCGGCCCAATCCACCAGAGTGATCGCCACGCCGCTGTTCCCGGCGCGGCCGGTGCGCCCCACGCGGTGAACATAGGTAGCATCGGTATCCGGGCATTCGTGGTTGATGACGTGGCTGACCCCAGTGATATCGATTCCGCGCGCCGCAACATCTGTGGCCACCAGCGTGTTGATGGTGCCGGCGCGGAAGCGTTTCAGCGCTCGTTCACGAGCCGCCTGGTTGAGGTCACCATGGATGGCCGCTGCGGGGAAGCCACGATCAACGAGTTCGTCGGAAAGGCGCTGCGCCGCGCGCTTGGTGCGGCAGAAGATCATGGTGCGGGTGGTGGCGCTGCCTTGCAGGATCTTCGCGACCATCTCTGGTTTGTCGAGATCGTGGGCTTGGTAGACGAACTGCTGAATGTCGGGCACCGTGGCCTTGGCGTCGTGCCCTTCGGCCCGGATGTTGACGGGTCGGTTGAGCGTAGCCCGTGCCAGCGCCAGGATCGGCGCGGGCATGGTGGCTGAGAACAGGAGCGACTGGCGCTGCGCCGGTGTCGCCGCCAGCAGCTTCTCGATATCGGGCAGGAAGCCCAAGTCGAGCATCTCGTCCGCCTCGTCCAGCACCAACACCTGCACGTGGCTGAGATCAAGGGCCCGCCGATTCAGCAGATCCAGCAGCCGGCCAGGAGTGCCGACGGCAATGTCTATACCGCGATCCAGGGCATCGAGCTGCTCGTCATATCCGGTACCGCCGTAGATGGTCAGCACCCGGCTGTTGAGGTGGCTGCCGGCCAGTGCCAGGTCGCGGCCCACTTGCAGGGCCAGCTCGCGGGTGGGCGCGATGACCAGGGCCCGTGGTTTGCCGTGCGTCGGGGCGGCACCATCGGCGGCCAGCCGCTCAAGCCGGTGCAGCAGCGAGACCCCGAAGGCCAGTGTCTTGCCAGTGCCGGTGCGGGCCTGTCCGATGAGATCTGTGCCACCCAAGGCGAGCGGAATCGCCAGCGCCTGGATGGGGAACGGATGCACGATGCCCGCATCGGCGAGGGCGGACGTGATAGGGGCGATGACGCCGAGATCGGCGAATGTTTGCTCGCTCGGCTCTTGTGGTTCAGTCAGGATGAAGCCTTGTCTGTGGCGGACGGCTGCGCCGCCCGAGTGGGATTAGACGGTTCCAAAGCCCACCGGCCGAGCGTCAGCGGCGCCGAATTCGACGTAGCCGATCTTCCCTGAAGGGATGACTACCCGGCGTCCTTGTTCACCGGTGACCTCGAAGAGGCCGCCGCTCTCAAGGGCGGACTTGAGTGCGGAGTTCAACTCGTCGACGGACTGTTCAGTCTTGACCGTGACCTCTCGGCCGATCTCGCTCACGCCGATCTTGACTTCCATCGTTTTTCCTCCGCGGTTGGACCTAGTGGTCCCAGGCTAGCGCGTTACGACGAAAGGAGCCCATCGCAGGGTCCCCGCGCGGCGCGGGTCAGCCCTGGACGCGGGCCACCACCACCGTGATGTTGTCGTGGCCTCCCTCCGCCTTGGCCCAGGTGACCAGGGCCTCGACGAGTTCCTCGGGGGAGGCGGTGCGTTGTAGGCAGGAGTCAAGCAGCGCTGCCATCTGTTCGGGTGAACTCGCGTAATTCCACAATCCGTCGGAGCACAGCAAGAGCCATCCACCGCCGGGTGGGTCGAACCGGGTCACCTCGGGGACGACGTTCGTGGCGTCGCGGCCAAGCCACTTGGTGATGGAGTGCGACGATTGCTCGGCCTCTGCTCTGGGGATCCCCAGCATGATCCGGGCCTGGGCCATTGAGTCGTCGGTGCTGAGGAGTTCGCAAGCGCCGTCGTCGCCCAACCAGTACCCGCGGGAGTCGCCGACGCTGGCGACCCACAGCCGATTCGGGGCGACGATCCCGGTGATCAGGGTGCATGCCGAAGGCTCGGTGTCAGGATGGGCCGCGATGATCGCAGCGTGGGCTGCCTCAAAGGCGGACTCGAACAGCGGACCGGGATCCTCAGCGGCTTCCACGCCCGCGGACAACGTGCGGCAGGCCGATTCGGCCGCCACCATCGAGGCGACCTCGGCCCCGGCGGTGGTCGAGACACCGTCGGCGACGGCGAGGACAGCCATGGCGGCATCCCCCGGTTTGACCGCCAGGCACATGGCGTCCTGGTTAGTGGTGTGTTTGAGGCCGACGTCACTGCCACCGGAGACCCACGCCGCTGGGGATCGGACGTAGTGCGACCGAGGGTCGGCCTCGGGTGACAGGGGTACGGTCACGGTTGAATCCTTGGAGCCGGGGGCGGAGTTTCCGTCATCCTAGTGTCCCGAGAGTGGCGTGTGTGTCGGTGACCTCAGGTGGCGTGATGGGATCGGGGTGCAGCGCTGCCACTAGTGCCATTCGCACGCAGAAACTCTCAGCCGCCGGATCATCCGAGGTCGGGCAGCGCGACGCGGGCCGGTTCAACTTCGGGTGCCCACAGATCGCCGATCGTCTCGAGGCGCTGCAGGACCTCGGCGGGGCCAAACCGGAGGTCGGACGCGCCGGCTGCTGCGGCGGCCACCTCGTCCCAGGAAATGGGGGTGGCGACCCTGGGTTCGTCGCCGGCGCGCAGCGAATAGGCGACCACGGTGTTGCGGGCAGCCTGGTTCTGGGCATAGTCGACAAACAGCAACCCGCCGCGGGCCTGGGGAGCCATGCTGGCGATGAACACACTGGGCCAGCGCTGTTCGAGGGTCCGGGCGAATCGCCGCGCGAAGGCGAAGATGCGCGAGGCGGGGGTCGGATCTACTGCGACGCTCAGCTGCAGGCCCTTGCCGCCCGAGGTCTTGACCTGGGCCTCAAGGCCGAACTCGGCCAGGGCCGTTGCGGCAAGGATGGCCCCCCGCGCGGATCCAGCCATGTCGATACCCGCTCCAGCGTCCAAATCGACCATGAGCGAGCTTGAACGAGGCTCGTCATCGCCGGAGAGCACGATGGCATCGCCATCAATGGTGGCAGCCTCCGTGCGCCACTGCGGGGCGTGCAGCTCAATGGCCGCGAGATTCGCCAGCCAGGCCAGGGCCGCGCGAGAACCAGCCACGGGATAGGAAACAACGCCTTCCGAGGTGCGAACCCGGCACAGTTCGATCCAACCCGGGGTGCCGGACGGGGCGTTCTTCTCGTAGAACCCCGGGCCAGCTGTCCCATCGGGAAACCGTACCCTGGTCAGGCAACGGTCCCGCAGTTGCGGCAGCAGCGCCGAAGCGACTTCCTGGTAGTACCAGATGGTTTCCCCCTTGGAGAAGCCGCTGGGAAACAGCGGCTTCTCCAAGTTGGTGAGGCCGACAACATGACCATCGATCTCGGCGTTGACCTTGCTGGCCACCGGGGTGGGTGGGTCGTCGGCAGTGGTGGTCAGATCACGCGGACGCGATCTGCCTGCATTCCCTTGGGTCCCTGCACGATGTCGAACTCGACCCGCTGGTTCTCCTCAAGTGACCGGAAGCCAGTGGCCTCGATCGACTTCCAGTGAACAAACACGTCATCGCCCTGACCGTCGACGGCGATGAAGCCGTAACCCTTCTCGGCGTTGAACCACTTGACGGTTCCCTGAGCCATTCCTACTTCTTCCTCTTGCCTGTCCCGCGGCCGCGGATCGCGCCCGAGGGGCATCGACGCGCCAAGTGGCTGTCGATGCTCAACTGTTGCACACGTTCCGGGTGCAGCGACACCCCAGAGGCCGGAAATGTCGGCGATGGGTGGTTGTATGGGGGGGTGAGGACGACGCCCGAGTGGATTCTACGGGAGCCTTCCCAGTACCCGAGGGTGCAGATCACCCAGGCCCAACGCCTCGCCGCCAGCGAGTTTCGTGGGTTGCGGCTGGTGCTGGGGGGCCCCGGTACCGGAAAGACCACCACCGTGGTCGGGGCGGTGACTGGGCTCGTGGCACGCGGCCAACCACTATCTGAGATCGCCGTGGTGAGTTCATCGCGTGCTGCAGCACAGCGGCTGCGCCGCACCATAGCCACCACCATCGGCCGGGCCCACACATCGCCACGAGTCACGACGATCCACGGGTTCGCCTTGGCGGTGATGCATGACGTGATGGCGGAGCCCGTGGCCTTGCTGCGGGCCCCGGACCAGGAACTCAGGATCCACGAACTCTTAACCGGAAACCCCGGCCGATGGCCCGCTTCCGTGAGAGATGCGGTGCAAACCCGATCATTTGCCCGCCAGCTTCGAGAAGTCATCAGCCGCGCCAGGCAACTCTCGCTCGATCCGGAGCAGCTGGCGCACCTCGCTTCCCGGCACGATGACAGCCTGTTTGGTGCGGTTGCTGACTTCTTTGAGGAATACCTGACTGTCTCGGACTTCGACGGCTCACTGGATTACTCCGAGCTTGTGTTTCGGACCCGTACCGCACTCCGGGATGATCACGTGGCCAGGCTGGTGACCTCGCGGCTGTCAGCGCTGGTGATCGACGACGCCCAAGAACTTGATGCCGCCCAGGTCGGGCTTGTGGGCGATGTGGCAGGGCTGGGAATCCCGGTGTGGGCCGCTGCTGACCCGCTGCAACGCATCGGCGGCTTTCGTGGAGCCACCACCGATGCGGTGGCCCGGCTGCATGAACTGGCCGGTTCGCCCGCCGTGCACCTCGGCGAGGGGTTCCGCTGCCAGGCGGCGGTGGCCGATGCCTTGATCAGCATTCGCTCACGTCTGGACCCCCGACACAGCGCGCCCCCGGCTACACCCGCCCCCGGCATCGCCTCGGCCGTGACCGCCAGGGTCTACGACGACGAGGGCGCCGAAAGTGCCCAGATCGCCGCCGAACTGCGTGCCGCGGTGGCCGATGAGCAGCTTGAATGGTCCGACCTGGCGGTCATAGTGCGCTCCGCGGCCACCCAAATCGGACCATTGGCCCGCACCCTGACGCACTACGGAATCCCGGTCAGCGTGGCCGGAGACGAGCTGCCGCTGGGCGATCACCACTCGGTTCAGGTACTGCTACTCGCCCTTGAGGTCGCGGCCGCCGGGGCCCGGCCCGACGGCGATGCCGCGGTACGGCTGCTCAGTTCCCCACTCGGGGGTGTGGACACCGTTGGTCAGCGACGCCTCGGACGTCTCCTCGTGGCCACGCATCCCGAGCTGGGTCCTTCCCCGCGGCTGGTAGCCTCAGCCGTGTGCGATCCGGGCTTGCTGGACGGACTGGACACCCCGGAGACCACCGCGGTTCGGCGGTTGGCCGCTGCGCTGCGGCGCACCGAGGCCTTCCTGAGCTGCGACAGCGGGATCGCCCTTGCACTGTGGGAGCTGTGGGAGTCCACCGGGTGGCCCCAGGATCTTCGCGGTGCGGCACTGGCAGGCAATCAGCGGGCCGGGGTGGAGCTCGATGGCGTGGTCGAGTTGTTCGAACTGGCTGCCCGAAGGCCGGATCTGTCGGGCCCTGCCGGGGCACGCGCATTTGTCGCGGAGGCACGTGGTCAGGAGCTTCCGGCCGATACCGGCCGGGAGTCCGACGTGGCTCCCAATGCGGTCCGGATCCTCACGGCTCACCGCAGCCGCTCTGGTCAATGGCGTCGGGTGTGGCTGGTTGGCCTGCGCGAGGGCAGTTGGCCGTCGGGGCAGCGCCGGGGGCTGCTGCTGGATCCGGACCACCTCGCTTTCGATGCGCTGGATCGTGTCCACGCGCCGAGTCTGCTCGCGGAGGAGCGTCGGTTGTTCTATGCCGCCTGTGGCCGGGCCAGTGAGCGGGTCTTGGTCAGCGCTCCTCAAGGAGTCGAAGGCGAGGCCGGGCGCCCATCGCGTTTTCTGAGCGAACTAGGGGTCCCGGTGGAGCGGGTCTATGGCTACCCGGAGGAGCGGCTATCGGCGCCCGCCCTGATCGCGGATCTGCGCCGCGCGGTGCTCGGCAACGGGTCGCAGGCGCTTCGCCGCGCGGCCGCCGCGCGGCTGGCCGCGCT
>JBKEBG010000134.1:0-6714 GCA_047972985.1 Arachnia sp. | reverse complement strand
CGAACCAGCGCGCCAACGCCGGTCCTGATCAGAGCTACTTGGACTTCAGATCCTCCTCGGGAAGGTGCGCTCCTTCACGTCACCCCGCCGAGGACCATCCACAGGTTCTGATCATTGCTCGTGACATAGCTGGCTCGACCAGAGGTGTGCGATGCTTCCGGTGACATCAGTTGACTGGGTTGAGAACCGGCGACCTGACGCGAGTCGGCGTCTCCACCCACCTCATTTCGATGGCAGGGGCCGGGTGTGGGCTGACGACGGTCGGTTCTACAGTGATGCGGCTGCGGATGTAGGGACGTTTCAGGGGATCCCCCGGCAGGCTGGTTGCCTCAAGGGTGGCATGGTGGATCATGTGAGACTTCTCCTGCGTTTGCTGCTATCTGCTGGAGCCACCGCCTTGGCCGTGTGGCTGGTGCCGGGCATCAGCCTTTCGGCCGTCGACCGGCAGGAGCAGGTGCTGACGCTGCTCGGCGTGGCAGTCATCTTCGCCCTGGTCAACGCCGTCATCAAGCCCATCGCCACATTCGCCAGCTTCTGCCTCATAGTGCTCACCCTTGGGCTCTTCGCCATCGTGATCAATGCGGGCATGCTGCAGCTGACATCATGGCTGTCCGAGCAGTTCGGGCTCGGGTTTCACGTGGAGGGCTTCTGGGCAGCTGTCTACGGCGCCATCGTCATCAGCATCGCGACGGCGGTCGGCAACTCGATCCTCCTCAGAGACGACCGCCGTTCCCGCGACAACTAGGCCTCACATCCGCCACGTGCGTACTGCCACGGCGTAGGGCACCCCGGCAGCATCACCACCGGCCTTGAGCATCGGCGGGATGAAATCGGCGGGAGCCGGGTGATCCGGAAGGTCGGCGAGGTAAGCGCTGTGCGCCGCCAGCGAGGCAACCGCCTTGTCGACAGCAGCGGGATCCACCGGGACAGCATGATTCGGGGCGGTGTGTCCCCCCACGATCAGCCAGGACGCCGCCCAGGGTTCCAGGCCGTCGTCCAGTAGTTCGGTGAAGACCCACCGGTTCCCTGCGTCGCGAATGGCATCTGCCGTGGCGAGGCCGGCCGCCCGATGATCGGCGTGGTTGATCCCCCACCCGACCTCAAGTTCCCAGGTCTGTGTCAGCACCGCGTCGGGACGAAACGCCCGAATCTCAGCGGCAATGTCCAGCCGAAGCCGAAGCGGGTCGGCGAGGTTCCCGTCTGGGTGATCGAGAACTGTGAGGTGACTGACTCCGATGATGTCGCACGCGGCCCGTTGCTCCTCAATGCGTAGCGGCCCCACCTCGGCCGGGTCGCGCTGCATGCCAGCCTCTCCCGCGGTGAGCAGCAGGTAGGCCACTTCCACACCCGCGTCGGCCCATTGCGCCACCAAGGCTGACGAGCCGTACTCAAGATCATCTGGATGCGCCACGACGCACAAGAGCCGGGAGGTTCCATTGGGTGACAAGTGCTGCAGCGTCGATTCACTCACCAGCCCAGCATAGGCCCGTCGAATCCCGACGGCCTGGACTCCCGCACCGCTTATCGCGCCGGTGCCCGGCAGTGGCCTGACGGGCGTTGGGGAAGCTAAAACCCCTCCCCGGCCAGCAGCCAGGCCAGGGACTCCGGCTCTGGCTGCCGGCTCATGAGGCTCAGCAGCCGGGCTCGGGCGGTCTCGGCGGCACGCCGCAGATCCGTGTGGGCAGATGAATCGGGATGGGCCGCCAGCCACAGCCTGGCGAGGGTGACGGCCGTGGCCAATGGCACCGGGTCGAGGCTGGGTGGGCGGGAACACCCGAGCTGGATCAACAACCTATGCGCCACAGCCGGGTCCTGGCTGGCCAGGACCTGCCACTGCCATCCAGGGCCCGGCTCCCGGGAGGCCAGCCTCAGCTGCGGAACCGCCCGGGAATGCACCGCCATCAGCGGCACCGCGTCGGGCTCGCAGCGCCCCACCTCGGCGCAGGCTACCTGGAGATCACCCAGCACGGGCAGATCCGTGACGACGGCCGCCCGCAACCCGGCGAGCACTGCCCACAGCGAGGGGGCCTCAAGCGCCTCCCCCAGTGCTCGGTCCAGGCACTCGACCGGGTCCGCGCCGCCCGGGCGGGGATGATCCAGCGTCCACGTCCGCAGCCACGCCTCGAGGCCCGGATCGAGCGGCGCCACAGCCAGCGCCTCGGCCGCCAGATCCGGCAACGAGCGGTACCAGCCGACCTCCAGCCACGAGACGCCACGCACATCGGCGACGCTCACCAGGTGCCGCCCCGGCGGTCCAGTCACAGTGATCGTGTCATCGCGGCTTGTCTCCGCCAAAGCCGGCGGCACCGACACGCTCGCCCCGGGGTAGGTCAGCACCACATCGTTACCGGCCTCCACGAAGGCCGGGTCGGGCAACCAGGAAGGTTGCGGTGGCGCCACCAGCATCGGATGGAACGCCACCGACCATGCCGAGGAGGCAGTCTGGTATGGCCCCAGGAGGGCCGGCGAGCCAAAGACCGCCACCTCGACGCCGTCGGCGGCACAGGTCCCGCGCTGCTGCACCAGCTGCGCCGACCCGTCGGGCAACCCAATGATCACTTCGCCGATCGCGCCGGCCGCCCGCACGCTCGCCAGGAAGCGGTCGGGCACCGCGAGACGTGGCGAGGCCAAGACCAGCGGTTCGTCGCTCAGGCTGCGCAGGTCCAACTCGACCAGATGGCGCCCAGTGCCCACCCGAACTCGCAATTCGGCGAGCTGGTCCAGCTGCCAGAACCAGCCCTCACGATCGGCCTCGGCAAGCACCACCCATCCCTGGTCGAGGATGACCTCCACATGGAATCGCCCATCCTCGACGTCCACCTGCAATCCGGGCACCCCTGGCCGCGGCCAGCTGGAACTCGCTGCGACCCGCATCAATCGATGGTGGTGGTGTCCTGAGTGTGGGCCTCCGGGAGCACAGCGGATATCACGGTCCCGTCGGCTCGTCGTCCGCCCACCACTGGCGACCCCGGAGGCAGCGTGGGTAGCAGCTTACCTTGGCCGCCGAGCGGGACGGTCACCGGCGATCCCGGTTCCACCACCACCTCGGTGCCACGCACGCTCACCTCCACTGCCTCACCGGCCTCGACGGTGAGAGTGATGGCATCGGCCACGACATGCACACGCAGCCGGGAACCACGCACCTGAAGCGGGAACGTCAGGCTGGGCCATGACTTCGGCAGCCTTGGATCGAAGCTCAGGTGGCCCTGGTAATCGCGCAGACCACCGAAGCCGAACACGAGTGCGTTCCAGACGCCACCGGTGGAGGCGATGTGAACCCCGTCACGCGCGTTGGAATGCAGATCGGCGAGGTCGACGTACAACCCGGTGAGGAAGTACTTCATCGCCATCTCCTGGTACCCGACCTCGGCGGCGATGATGGCCTGAACCACCCCCGACAACGTCGAATCACCCGTGGTGATCGGGTCGTAGTACTCGAAGTCGGCGCGCTTCTCCTCGCTGCTGAACTGATCTCCTTGCAGGAACAATGCCAGCACGACATCTGCCTGCTTGAGAACCTGGTAGCGGTAGATCACCAACGGGTGGAAGTTCAGCAGGAGAGGATACTGCTCCGGAGGTGTGTTCTGCACGTCCCACAGCTCGCCCTGCAGGAAGGCATCGTCTTGCGGGTGGATCTCGAACGTCTCGTCGAAGGGGATCATCATGCCGTCGGCGCAGCGTTGCCACTCGTCGATCTCCTCTTGGCGCAGATGGAGGGCATCGGCGACGCGTTGGAAGGCTGACAGGTCGAGCTCCTGCATTTCGAGCATGAGCGCGGCGGCCGAGCGCAGGTTTGCCCGGGCCATCACGTTGGTGAACATGTTGTTGTTGACCACCGTGGTGTATTCATCGGGCCCGGTGACGCCGTGGATCTCGAACGACGCGGCGCCGTTGGCGGCGGTGCGCCAAAAGCCCAAGTCTGCCCACATCCGGGCGGTCTCCACGAGAACCGCCGCTCCGTCTCGGTACATGAACTCGGTATCGCCGGTCAGGTCCCGGTACTTCGCGAACGCGTAGGCGACGTCGGCGTCGATATGGAACTGCGCCGTGCCCGCCGCATAGTACGCCGAGGCCTCTTCCCCGTTGATGGTGCGCCACGGGAACAGAGCTCCGTCGGTGGACATCACTCTGGCCCGTTCCCGCGCCTGTGGGAGCAGATTGACCCGGAACCGCAGTGCGTTGCGCGCCACGCGTGGGCTGGTGTAGATCAGATAGGGCACGAGATAGATCTCGGTATCCCAAAAGTAGTGGCCCTCATAGCCGGAGCCGGAGACTCCCTTGGCAGGGACTCCGAGCTGATCGCTGCGCGCCGAGGCCTGACCCAGCTGGAAGAGGTTCCAGCGAACTGCCTGCTGCACCGCCCCCTGATTGGCTACGACAACATCCGCGTTCAGCCAGTAGTCGTCGAGCCAGTCCCGCTGCGTCTCCCAATAGTGCTCGAAGCCCTTGTCCCGTACGCGGTCGAGCGTGCGGCGGCAGCGGTCGAACAGCTCACCCACGGGCACCCCGCGGGAGGTGTGATAGGCGGCGGCCTTACGGACGGTGATGGTACGGCCCTGCATCGCCTCGATGCGGTACACCTGTTTACCGAGGTCATCCTCGGTGGACATGATCGACTCGAACTCGTTGTCGGTGTCGATGTAGTGGTCGGCGGCCACCGCGAGTGTCATACCCGAGTCGCTGGTGACATAGCTCAGCGCCATCCGGTTACCCGAATACCAGTTGCCCTGTGGGTTCAGCACCCGGCCGTTGAATTTCGCGGCCCGGCGAGGGTCGAAACCCTCCTTTGTCTCGTTACGCCGATAGTCGTCGAACCCGTCTTGCCGGTTGATGATCTGAGAGCTGACCACCACGGGCGCGTCGCCCTCCAGCATCGTGATCTCGAGCTCGTACAACGCCAGGTGCCGATCGGTGAAGGAGACCATCCGGTTCGAGCGGATCCGTACCCGCTTGCCCGCGGGGGTCCGCCACACAAGTTCCCGGGTCATGATGCCGTTACGGAAGTCCAGCGCCCGCTCATAGGAGTCCAGGTCTGCCACCGACAGAGTCAACGGCTCGTCGTCGACGTAGACCTTGAGGACCTTCGAATCGGGAACGTTGACGATCGTCTGCCCGGTGTGGGCGAAGCCGAAAGCCTCCTCGGCGTGGCGGATCGGCCACGTCTCGTGGTATCCGTTGATGAAAGTGCCGTGCGCATAGGATTTGCGTCCCTCTTCCGGGTTGCCTCGCATCCCCAGGTAGCCGTTGCCAATGGCGAACAGCGTCTCGGTGACGCCGATATCGTCACTGGAGGGCTCCACCTCCACCAGGCGCCACTCGTCGATCGGGAACCGCGAACGGTTCAGCGGATCGGCCGAGACATCACGACTCATTACTCTCCCATCAGTTCAGAAGGATCCGACACAACAATGTCGGCCCCGGCATCAGCCAACGCCTGACGACCGACGCCACGATCGACCCCCACGACCAGCCCAAACTCTCCGGCAGCGCCCGCAGCCACCCCGGACAGCGCGTCCTCCAACACCACGCACTGGTCGGGCGTCACGCCCAACTGGCGTGCCGCGTAGGCGAAGGTATCAGGGGCCGGTTTGCCCGGAAGACGCTGTTCGCGGGCAACGTTGCCGTCGACAATGACCCGGAAATGCTCGATCAGGTCGGCGGCCCGCAACACGGCGGGCGCGTTCTTCGACGACGAGACCACCGCCAGCGCGGCCCCGTCGGCAACTAAGCGCTCGATCAGGGCCACGGAGCCCGGGTATGCGGCGACGCCGTCGCGTTCGATGATGAGGTTGAAGGCTTCGTTCTTACGGTTCCCGAGCCCGCACACGCTCTCTTGCGATGGATCGTCGGTGGGCTTGCCCTCGGGAAGCTCGATCCCCCGGGAGGCAAGGAAGTCACGAACCCCGTTGTAGCGGGGCTTGCCGTCGACGAATTTGTAGTAGTCCGCATCGGTGTAGGGGGCCTGCCCGCCGATGGCGGTGAGGTAGGAGTTGAACATCTCCCCCCAGGCGAGCATGTGCACGTCAGCTGTCGGGGTGATGACGCCGTCGAGGTCAAACAAGTACACCGGGTACTGGCTAAGGTCCATGCGGGTCACACTAGTAGTTCGGCTACTGCGCTGACAGTTCGCGCACCAGTAGAGACTGCGGCCGTCGAGGCTACGAGATCGGACCGGTTCCCCGCAGACCAGGCACGGCCGTGCGTCGCGGCGATAGACATAGACTTCACCGCCGTGGCGGTCCCGCCGGGGGGCGCGGGATTGAGCCTGCGGGGAGTGCTCGGGGGTGACGGTATCGATCCTGCCGTGACGCCGCCCATAGGCCATGAGGACCACCAGATCCGACCAGAGCGTCTCCCATCCCCGTGGCGTGATCGCCTTTCCTGGCGTGGCCGGGTCCAGCTGGTGCCGGAATAGCACTTCGGCGCGGAAGATGTTGCCAACTCCCGCCGCGATTCGCTGGTCCATGAGTAGCGCGGCAATGCTGCGTGAGGAGCGTCGGACCCGCGCATAACCGAGGGCCCGATCCGCGTCGGGGCGCAACGGGTCCGGGCCGGAGGCGGCAACGATCTCGTCGCGCTCACTGGAGGTGATCGC
The DNA here is from genome assembly GCA_047972985.1 of Arachnia sp. Classification (GTDB taxonomy): domain Bacteria; phylum Actinomycetota; class Actinomycetes; order Propionibacteriales; family Propionibacteriaceae; genus Arachnia. Next base: position 119 of record JBKEBG010000134.1, on the reverse strand, counting down.
CCGGCACCACTGCGGCCCGCGGAGATCGGCTGCGGCCCGAGAATCGAAGATCCGCAGCCGCACCGCCCCGGCCACTGGCGCCACGGGGGCGATCTGCAGCTTCCCGATCAGGCCCAGGT
>JBKEBG010000094.1:0-10482 GCA_047972985.1 Arachnia sp. | reverse complement strand
CAGACACCACCTGCCGCTGCGCTGCAGGAGGCGCCATGGCAGCAGCCGCCGCGGTTGTCCCGGGGACTCGCACCGCAGGACACGGCGCTCGGGGATGGCTGCCCAGGCCGCGTCGTAGGCGGGCTCGGCGGGGATCCTCGGGGCCAAGGTGTGCAACCGGTGAGGTTCGGGCTCTGCCCCGGCTGCCCGCAAGGTGGCCAGAGCGGCGGCAGTGTGTGTGGCGGCAACGCTGTCTTGCCACACGAGGGCCGCCGCGCCGAGCACCGCCAGCTCCTCTGTGGAGAAGCTCATCGCTGGCAGCTCGAACTCTCTGCGCTCGATGCGATAGCCGTCGTCTTCGTCGACGAAAGGGTCGTTGGAGCCGGTCTTGAGCGGGACCCCGAGTGCGCGCAACTCGTCCTTGTCGCGCTCGAACATGCGCTCGAAGGCGCCGTCGGATTGTCCGCGGTAGCCGTCAATCGTCTCCCGAATCTGATGCTTGGTCAGGAACCTGCGTGAGCTCAGCAACAGAATCAACAGGTTGACCAGCCGCTCCGACTTGACGTTGGACACGCGCCTCCCTCCCTTGCCGCGAAGGCTACCGCACCCGGGACAATGGTTGGGTGGCTCCCATCGACAGGTTTGCTCCCAGCCCGACCTCCCCACTGCACCTGGGCAATCTGCGGACCGCGCTGGCCGGATGGCTGCTCACCCGGGCCGATGCGGGCACGTGGCTGCTGCGCGTCGAAGATCTTGACCGGGCCCGGGTGATGGCGGCACGTGGTGTCGAAGGCCAGCTCATCGCCGACCTGCGCTCGCTGGGGTTGACCTGGGACCCTCCGGTGCTACGGCAGTCGCAGCGGGCTGCGGCCTATCGGGAGGCCCTGGCCCAGCTCAGCGGGCTCACCTACGAGTGCTTTTGTACCCGTCGCGAGATCGCCGAGGCATCCTCTGCCCCGCACGACGACGGCTTTCGCCCCTACCCCGGGACGTGCTCACGGCTGAGCACCGCCCAAGCAGCGCGGCTGCGGCGGGAACGCCCCGCTGCCATCCGCATCCGGGCCGAGGGGGCCCGGTTCACCGTCGAGGACACATTCGCCGGTCCGGTGACGGGCGTCGTGGATGACTTCGTGCTGGTCCGAGGCGATGGCCAGGCCTCCTACAACTTCGCCGTCGTCGTGGATGACGTGGCCTGCGGTGTGACCCGGGTGACCCGGGCGCGGGACCTGCTGGCCTCCGCCCCGAGGCAGGCGTGGCTGACCACTCAGCTGGGAGGAGTTCCACCGAGCTATGCCCACCTTGGCCTGGTGACCGACGCATCAGGCCACCGGCTGGCCAAGCGTCACGGCGCGGTCACGATGGCGGACTTGGCCGGGCGTGGCTGGGACCCCGCCGATGTGTTGGCCGAACTCACCGCATCGCTGGGGTTGGGGCGCCACCGCAGCGTCGCGGATGCTTTGATGTGGCTGCGCCGACATGGCCCTTCCGAGCGTTTTTGGGCTGGCGCCGTGTGGGATGACACAGCGCACAGCCTGCGTGCCGGTTAACCTTCTGCGTGCCGGTTAGCCTTCTTCGGCGGCATAGAGCAGGTCAACGACGAACACCACCGTCTGCCTGCCCTCGACGGGCGAGTCGCCGTTGCCATTGCCGTAAGCGAGCTCTGGGGGCACGATCATCAGCAGCCGGCTGCCGGTGTTCTGCCCGGGCAGGCCCTGGATCCAGCCCTTGACGAGGGTGGACAGGAGTCCCTGTTGGGGGTACCAGGCGTCTTGGACGAGTTCTCCGCTATCCCACACCCAGGTGCGGTATTTGACCTGGACCGACGAGGCTGCGGTCACCTCGGGACCAGTTCCCTGGATCAGGGGTTGCACCACCAACTCGGTGGGCGGGGCAGCATCGGGGATCTCTATTTCCGGCCCCTCGTCGGTCATTGTCACCGTGGGCAAGCCCTCGACCGGGGCCACGGCTTCGCCCGTGGCCTCGTCGTAGTTGGCCGAGATGATGTCGACCAGGAAGACGATTGTGTCACCGACCTGGATGCCCGCCCCCTCGTTTCCCTCGGCGTACCCGTCCTGGCTGGGGATCGCGATGAGGACCCGGGACCCGACGTCTTGTCCCTCCAGGCCCTTCGCGAAGCCCACGATGACCGATTGCAGACCGAAGGTCGTGGGCTCACCTCGCTCGTAGGAGCTGTCGAAGACCTCGCCGGTGCGGGCGTTGATGCCCTTGTAGTTGAGGGTCACGATGGAGGCATCGGTCAGCTTTTGCCCCTCACCCGGCTTGAGAACCTTGGTCCGGGTCTCGTCAATGGCCCAGGGCGCCGGAATCGATACCTCGGGATCGTCGCCCTCGGCGACTGTGATCCCATCAAGATTGTCCGATGCCTCGATGGCCGCGGTGGGCAACGCACCCGTCGATGTCGAGCCGGATGGGCTCACGACGGCCTCTGACAGGGCCGGAGACGCTGAATCTCCCGGGTCGGTCGAATCGGATCCGCAGGCTGTAACCCCGATCAGGGCGACGCCGACGGCCATGGGCAGTAGGAGCTGACGAGTAACACGCACGCCCGGAATAGTACCCGCTCGTCGGGCGAGATCACGCACTCGTAGTCCCCCGACCGCGTGGATCACAATTCGACGGCATCGAGCAGGGTCCCCAGCTCATCGCTGGTGAGGTCTCGGGAGGTTCCCACCGCCAACTGCCCCAGCCGCACCGGCCCGATGGCAGTGCGGGAAAGCCGGTCCACCGGGTGCCCGACGGCTTCGAATAGGCGGCGCACCACCCGGTTGCGGCCCTCGTGAAGCGTCACCCGCACCAGGGTGCCCTTCTCGCCACGACTGACCAACGTGACGCGGTCCGGGCGGATCGGGCCGTCGTCCAACCTGACGCCCTTCTCCAGGCGGCGCAGCGTCTTGTTGTCGACCACCCCCGCGACCTGGGCCAGGTATTCCTTGGTGACCTCGTAGCTGGGGTGGGCCAACCGATGGGCGAATTCACCGTGATTGGTGAGGATGATCAGGCCCTCGGTGTCGGTGTCGAGGCGCCCGACGTGAAACAGTCGCCCCGCGCCCTTGGGCAGGTAGTCACTCAGGTTCACCCGCCCCTCCGGATCCTCCATCGTCGAGACGACTCCGCGAGGTTTGTTGAGTACGAGGTAGCGGTGACGCCGCGGCGGCGGGACTCGCGCACCGTCGACGCGGATCACATCGGTGTGCGGGTCGACCCGGGTGCCCTGCTCGGCGACGATACGCCCGTTGACCTCGACCCGTCCCTCGTCGATCAAGATTTCGCTGGCCCGCCTGGACGCGACACCAGCCGAGGCCAGCACCTTCTGCAGCCGGATACCCTCGTCGTGGCTCATTGCTCTCCTGCCGCCAACTGACCTAGTTCGGCCTCCAAGGCTACGGCGTCAGGGAGCAGCGGCGCGAGATCGGGCAATTCCGACAGCGAGTCGAGCCCCAGCTTGGCCAGAAACCGGGCAGTGGTGACGAACAACGTCGCCCCCGTGGCCGGGTCCTCCCCCACCTCGGCGATGAGGCCGCGCACCGCGAGGGTTTTCACGACCCCGTCGACGTTGACCCCTCGGATGCCGGCGATGCGGCCCCGGGTCGTGGGCTGCAGATAGGCCACTATCGAGAGGGTCTCCAGCGCGGCCTGGCTCAGCCGGGAGCTGGACTCGGAGGTGACCCAGGCCTCAATGACCTCAGCAAGATCCTCGGCGGTGGCCAGGCGCCATCCACCCGCCACGCGACGAAGTTCGAATCCGCGTTGGCTGGCTCGATAGAACTCGGCCAGCTCCTGGCAGGCTTCGGACACCTCGGGCGTGGGTACGCCAAGTCCGGCGGCCATATCGTCGGCGGTGAGTGGTTCAGTGGCCATCAGGAGCATCGCCTCCACGGCCCGTGAGACGCTCATGCATCCTCCAGTTCTGGTTGTGACTCGTACTCGTCGACGCCCGTCACGTCGGCCTCGTCCCCGCCCACCCAGCGGATGATCAGTTCGGCAAGCGGCCCCGCCTGGTCGAGGGTGACCTGGTTGGCTCGGTAGAGCTCCAGGATCGCGAGGAAGCGCACCACCACGGTGAGTCGGTCGTGGCCGGCGGTCAGGGATCGAAAGCTGGCCGATCCTGCGGCTCGGAGCCGTGCGGCGACCTGCCCGGCGTGGTCGACGACGCTGATTTTGGCCCCGTGGAGATGGGTCAGTTCGACTATCGGTGCCGGCTTGGGTGTGAGGGCGCCGACCGCGAGGGCCGCCAGCTGCGCCGGACCGATCTTCACCTCCACCTCGGCTACCACGTCTGTGAATCTGTCCTCCAGTCCGCCCGGTCGCCAATGCAGATGCGCGGATGCCTCCATTCGCTCAGCCGTCCATTGCGCGAGTTGCTTGAAGGCGCGGTATTGCAAGAGCCGAGCGAACAGCAGGTCACGCGCCTCAAGTGCGGCGATGTCCTCGGGGTCGGTCACCTCGGCACCTGGCAGCAGCCGGGCGGTCTTGAGATCGAGCAGCGTGGCAGCCACCACCAGGAACGAACTCGTGCGCTCCAGGTCCCAGACCTTGCCGCCCTCGCGAACGTGCGCGATAAACTCGTCGGTGACCCGGCTGAGAGCCACCTGAGTCACGTCGAGTTCGTGGCGCGAGATCAGTTGCAGCAGCAGGTCGAACGGGCCCTCGAAATTGTCAAGATGAACCTTGAAACCGTCGACCTCGTCCGCCGAGTCGTTCACTGCTCCCGCAGCTCCGCGACCACCGCTGATTCCTCTCCGTTGGCAGCCAGCTCGGCCAGTGCCAACGCGACGGCGGTGCGCACCAGCCGTCCTCGGTCGAGGCTCATCCCGTGACGCCGTTTGAGTTCCAATGTGGCGTCTTCGAGCGCGAACAGCTCGTCGGAGGAGAAATAGACGGTGATCTTCTGATCGTGGCGCACCCGCCCGGTTGCTGCCGGCCGCGCTGCTTCGGCTGGGGCTGAGGCAGCCTCGGCAGGTTTCCTGGGCCGGGTGGCCCGGAACAATTCAGAGGCGCCGGGCAGGGACGCGCGCCGGTTTACTGGACCCGGCATCGATGCAACACCTCCCGGGCCAGCCGCCGGTAGGCATCGGCTCCCGGCGATGCCGAGGCATAGGAGGTGATCGGTTCGCCAGCAACTGTGGTTTCCGGGAACTTGATGGTGCGCCGGATGACTGTGTGGAAGACCTGATCGCCGAAGGCTTGTACGACGCGCTCCAGCACCTCACGCGCGTGGATGGTGCGGGAGTCGTACATGGTGCCCAGGATGCCCAGCACCTTGAGGTCGGAGTTGAGCCGGTCGGAGACCTTGTCGATGGTGTCGGTGAGCAGCGCAATTCCGCGTAGTGCGAAAAACTCGCACTCCAACGGCATGAGGACATACTGGCTCGCGGTGAGAGCGTTGACTGTCAGCAGCCCGAGGCTGGGGGCGCAGTCGATGAGGATGAAATCGTACCTGCCGCGCAGCGGCTCCAGCACCCGCCCCAGGGTCTGCTCCCTGGCCACTTCACTGACCAACTGCACCTCGGCGGCCGACAGGTCGATGTTGCTGGGCAGAATGTCGAGGTCGTCGACGCTCGTGGCGCGAATGACCTCCGAGGCCTGATGATTTCTCGACAGCAGCAGGTTGTAGATGCTCAACTCGAGCGTATGCGGGTTGACGCCGAGCCCCACTGAGAGCGATCCCTGGGGGTCGAAGTCCACCAGAAGTACTCGGTAGCCGAGCTCCGCGAGCGCGGCCCCAAGGTTGATCGTGGTGGTGGTTTTCCCGACACCGCCCTTCTGGTTGGTCATCGAGATGATCGTCGCGTCCATCGTCCGCTCGGGATCCGGCGGCACGTGCGGGCCGAACACCGGCAGCGGTCGGCCAGTGGGGCCGATCTCGCCCGTGTCCACGAGGGTGGAGCTTTCGGGTGCGTCCGGGACGGCGAAACTCGGTTCGGTGGTAGATCCAGCAGCCACGTGAGACTCCTTGTCGACTTAGTGACACCTTAGCGTCGGTCGTCAGGGGTCGTGACCCGCCAGGGGAAACACCTCGGGAAAGCGCTACGTCAGCAGGCCGCGGCTTCGGCGAGGCTTGAGAATGTGAGGGCTCTCGCATCATGAGCTGTGGCTAGAGAGGTGGTGGCGCCAGCCCGACACCACCACCCCACCTCTACTAATGTGCCCTACATCGCATGCCAAAGGCCTGGACGTAGACCGGGGTGTCCCACTTGCGTGGGCCATAGGTGTTTCTACCAGCCCGTTCTCCAGGCACACAAAGCCGGTATTTGCCCTTGCCAATAGCCAGTTATCCAAAATAGCTCCTTGCCACCGCCGCAGCCGCCGAAGCCCCGGCCGGCGCATCTGTCCACAAAGACTCAACTTTGGTTGATTCGCGGGCCGCTTAGGTTGATCGGGTTCCTCGTGTTAGCTCACCGAGGCGGCTCATGCGGCCCCGCGTGTGGCCCATCGTGACCAGATCCGGGGGCTGTCGATGTCCTGTTCGCCTCCAATGAACCACGGCAGGCTCGGCTGATAGTTGCAGCGGTGCAGCTCATCATGGCCGGCAATATCGCGGGACTGCGCAAAAGCGCACTGCAATCACGCATCCAGCAGCGTCCCTATGCGAATAGCTCGTTGCCCTACGAGGTCGGGGGCCTGCTCGCAGCGATTGCATTGATCCCCATCGCAGCGGTGGCCTCCCGTCGGCTCAGTCCCCACCCGGAGGACAATCTCCGGTAACCTCCGGCCCACGCGGGGCCGCCAAATCACCTCGCCGCGCTGCCCGAGCCCCGTGGCCTTGCCCCGCCACTGGCATGGACACCCGATCGCGTGCTGGCCGCTAGCGAGCCCTCGGGTGCGACGCGAGATACACCTCACGCAGCGAATCGATAGTGACCAGTGTGTACAGCTGGGTGGTGGCCACCGAGGCGTGGCCGAGGAGTTCTTGGACGACTCGTACGTCGGCGCCGCCGTCGAGCAGGTGCGTGGCGAAGCAGTGGCGCAGCGTGTGAGGTGAGACGTGCTCGGCCAGTCCTGCCGCGGCCGCGGCGGTCTGGATCACCCCCCACGCCGATTGTCGGCTCAGTCGGTTGCCTCGTTGGTTCAACAGCAGCGCAGGAGTAGCCCGCTTCGCGGCCAGCGCCAAGGTGGGGCGGGAGCGGACAAGGTAGGCGTCCACGGCGGCGCGAGCGAAGGACCCGAGGGGCACGAAGCGTTCCTTGCCGCCCTTGCCGAGCAGCCGAAGGCCCGCGTCGGGGTCGTCGAGGGCCAAGCGCAGCTCGTCGACGTCGAGCGCACAGATCTCGCTGACGCGGGCGCCGGTGCCGTACAGCAGCTCGAGCAGGGCAGCATCTCGCAAACCGACGACATCGGTTCGGTCCGGTGCGTCGAGGATGCTGTGGACCTGCGCGACTCCCAGGGCCTTGGGCAAGCGGGTGGGAAGCTTAGGAGGATGGACCTCGCTGGCGGGGTTCGTCGCGGCAAGCCCCTCATCTGCCGCGAACCGGTGGAAGCCTCGCACCGCCACGACGGTCCGCGCAAGCGAGGAGGGCGCGAGGCTACCCGCGAGATCGCGAACGAATTCGCTGATCTCGGTCTCAGTGATGTCCGCCACGGTGGTGATGCCCCGCCCGGCGATGAACGTGGTGTAGCGAACCAGGTCACGCCGGTAGGCAGCCAGGGAGTTGACGGAGAGCCCACGCTCGACGCGCAGGTGGCCGAGGTATTCGGCCACCGTCGCGTCGAGGGAGGTCACTGCTGCCGAATGGGCCACGGCGAGTCGACGGGGCGCAGGGCGGGCAACCGCCCGCCCAACCGTGCCGCTTCCAGGGAGAGCACGCCCGTCACGAGGCTGGGGCTCTGGCAGGCCCCCGCGTAGATGGCCTCGACCAACTCGGCACGGTCAATCCACTCCACACTCATGTGAGCTTCCTCACCTTCCAGGACGAATCCCTCCGGCCGGGCAGCGGGCCGGAGGTCTCGCGCCAGGTAAATCCGCAGTGACTCGGCCATGGACCCCGGCGAGGTGACGATGTCTACCAGGAGATCCAGCCGATCGGCCGCCAACTCGGCCTCCTCGGCCAGCTCACGGCGGGCGGCATCGGCCCAGGCCTCGTCGTTGACGTCCAGCAAACCCGCCGGGATCTCCACGAGCTCCATCCGGACCGGATGCCGGTACTGTCGCAGGCAGGCAATCGTGTCGGCTGTCTCGTCCCACGCCACGACAGCCACGGCGCCGGGATGGCTCAGGTATTCCCGCGTGATGAGCTCACCGGAGGGAGTCTGGATATCGTCGACCACGAAGGACGAGATCCCACCCGTGGCCTCCACCTTGTGATCGCGGACCGTCCACGCCGCCACTTGGTCCCCGCGCATATCAGTGCCCCGCCTGCTGGCGCTCCAGCGCGGCACGGATCAGGCCCTCGAACAGGGGATGTGGGTGCGTGGGGCGAGACTTCAATTCAGGATGGGCCTGCGTGCCGACGTAGTAGGGGTGCGCGTCGGTGGGAAGCTCGACGAACTCGACAAGTTCCCGGTCCGGGGACCAGCCTGAGATGACCAGGCCCGCCTCGGTCAGCTGCTCGCGGTAGGCATTGTTGACCTCGTAGCGATGGCGATGGCGTTCCTCCACCCGCGAATGCCCGTACAACGTGCGCACCAGCGAGCCCTCTGCCAGATCGGCAGGGTAGGACCCCAACCGCATCGATCCTCCAAGGTCTCCGTCCCCGCCGACGATGTCGAGTTGCTCGGCCATGGTGGCGATCACCGGGTGTTTGGTCTCGGGATCGAACTCGCTGGAGCCGGCGTCGGCGATGCCTGCCAGGTTCCGGGCGGCCTCGATGACCATGACCTGAAGCCCGAGGCACAGACCGAGGGTGGGGATGGCGTTCTCACGGGCGTAGCGCAGTGCCCCGACCTTGCCTTCCACGCCCCGGATGCCGAACCCACCCGGCACGCAGATGGCGTCACATTCGGCGAGATGGTGCGCGGCCCCCTCCGGTGTCGCGCAGTCGTCCGAGCGCACCCAAGTGATGGTGGTGCGGGCGTGATTGGCGAAACCACCGGCGCGAAGCGCCTCGGAAACCGATAGGTAGGCATCCGGTAGGTCGATGTACTTGCCCACCAGCGCGACGTTGACCTGGTGTTTGGGGTACTGGACCCGCTGCAGCAGGTCGTTCCACTCAGTCCAGTTGACATCACGAAAGCTCAGGTTGAGCCGGCGCACCACGTAGGCATCGAGGCCCTCAGCGTGCAACACCTTCGGGATCGCGTAGATGCTGGAGGCGTCAGGGCAGCTGACCACCGCTTCCTCGTCCACATCACACATCAGGGCGATCTTGCGCTTGAGCCCCTGGGACACCTCCATTGAGGAGCGCGCGACTATAGCGTCGGGCTGGATGCCGACCTCGCGCAGCGCGGCCACCGAGTGCTGAGTCGGCTTGGTCTTGAGCTCGCCCGAGGGGACGATGTAGGGCACGAGCGACACGTGGAGAAAGAACACGTGGTCGCGGCCGATTTCGTGGCGTACCTGGCGGGCAGCCTCAAGGAAGGGCAGCGATTCGATGTCACCGACGGTGCCGCCGATCTCGTGGATCACCACGTCGATGCCCGGGGCGGCCATGGCCATCATCCGGTCGCGGATCTCGTTGGTGATGTGCGGGATGACCTGCACAGTGTCGCCGAGGTAGTCGCCGCGGCGTTCCTTGGCGATCACCGTGGAGTAGACCTGCCCCGTGGTGACGTTCGCCTCGCCGGAGAGGTTGACGTCGAGGAAACGCTCGTAGTGACCGATGTCGAGGTCTGTCTCGGCGCCGTCGTCGGTGACGAATACCTCACCGTGTTGGAACGGGTTCATGGTGCCCGGATCCACGTTGAGGTAGGGATCGAGTTTCTGCATGGTCACGGTGAGGCCGCGAGAGCGCAGCAGGCTGCCGAGGCTGGAGGCGGTGAGCCCCTTACCGAGGGAGGAAACGACGCCTCCGGTGACGAAGACGTGATTGGTGATTTTGGACTGCTCCACGGGCCTTCAGCCTAGCCCACCGATGGCACAGTGGAGGAATGCGACTCGATCTGAATGCCGACGTTGGTGAGGGAATCGGCGAGGACGCCGCGATCCTCAGCGTGGTGACCTCCGCCAACATCGCCTGCGGCGGCCATGCCGGTGACGCCAGGTCGATGCGGCAGACCCTGCAGTTGGCAGCTGAGCATCGGGTGGCGGTCGGGGCGCACCCGTCATATGTGGACCGCGATGGTTTCGGCCGCACCGCTCAGACGGTGGCAGGTTCCCTGCTGCGACACCAGATTGCGGCTCAGCTTGATGCGTTGGCGAGCGAAGCAGCGGCCCTAAGAGTCACCATCGGCCACGTAAAGCCCCATGGGGCGCTGTATCACGCCGTGGAGCAATGATCAGAACCTGTGGATGGTCCTCGGCGGGGTGACGTGAAGGAGCGCACCTTCCCGAGGAGGATCTGAAGTCCAAGTAGCTCTGATCAGGACCGGCGTTGGCGCGCTGGTTCG
>JBKEBG010000083.1:0-2500 GCA_047972985.1 Arachnia sp. | reverse complement strand
CCCTTGCCGAACTCGGTGCGGGGCACAGCGGACAGGTTCAGGTCAGACATTCTCACTCCTAGGTACGTGGGACCGCGCCGAGCGAGAACGCTAGTCGATGACGGATCAGCCGATCCCTCGCCAGGCAATCAACAACAATACCCGAGGCGGGGACGGGTCTCCAACGCCCTAGATCAAGAACATGTGCGGGTCGGGCCGGTCGAAGTTGCCCTGCCCCTCGTACAGCTCGACGGACTCGCGCAATGCCTTGAGGAAGTACGGCGGGAACTCCATGCCGTTGTCGTTGGCCCACAGCAGTTTGGCTTCGAGGCGGCCGATCTCCTTGGCATAGATCTCCAACTCCTGATCAATGCCGAGCGTGGTCATGACCCCGCCCATGTCCTGCTGGTATTTCTTCATGTAGTCGACGCCGACAAGTGTGAAAGTCCTCGAGCGAAGCTGCTGCGCCACGAACCGCTGCCACGGGGCAAGCACCTCGTCTTGCACCATCATCTCGGCTGACATCCGGTAGAACGCGAAGTGTCCCGGCTCCTGCTGCTTGATGGGGTGAATGACTGTTTCGACCAGCGCGGTCTCCCCCATCTGCTTGAGTTGGGAGATGAGTTTGCTGTAGGCGATGACCGCCTGACGCTCCGTGGAGGCGCCGGTCAGGTAGTACAGCATCCGCGAGATGTCGTGGATCGGCTCCCAGTGCGCCAACGCACCCAGCAGCTTCATCCGCAGCGGAATCGTCATGAACGGCTCGGCGGGAGCCAGCCCTAGGTCGGTTTGGAGCTGATCCAGCAGGTACCCGTGGGCCATCTCCTGGTCGTACCAGACATCTTGATAGAAGATCTTGTCCACTTCGCTGACGTTGGGCAGGATCGTCAGCAGTTCGAGTACGTTGCGATCGACCTCCAGCTCCACCCGGGCCAGGAAATCAATGACTCCGGCGAAGCGTTCCCGGACCAGTTCGGGATTGTTCAGGGTGCGGTCGGCGGCGCCGAGCGGGATGGGCGGGTGTTTGTCACCAAGATCGAGGACGAAGCTCTTAAGCGACTGCTCGGTGATCTTGGGCGCCATATGCCCACACTACGCGCTACCGAAAGCGCCTACGCAACGCTCACCGGCGATCGGCATCGGGTTAGGCTTCGCCACCGAACAAGCTCGTGACCGATCCGTCGGTGAAAACAGCCTGGATCGCCTTGGCGATCAGGGGCGCTATCGACAGCACCGTGAGGTTGTTGATGGGGGTCTTGGTACGAATCGGGAGCGTGTCGGTGACGATGATCTCCTCAAGCCCGGCGGCGTTGAGCCGATCCACGGCAGGGTCGGAGAAGATGGGATGTGTGGCTGCCGCGATGACCCGGGCCGCGCCATGCTCCCGCAGCGCCTGGGCCGCTTGGGTGATGGTGCCTGCGGTGTCGATCATGTCGTCGACGAGCAGGCACGTCTTGCCCTCCACATCGCCGACGACCTCGCGCACCGCGACGGTATTGGCCTTGCTGTGATCCCGGCGCTTGTGGATGATCGCCAGCCCGCACCCCATCTGGTCAGTCCACTTATCGGCGAGCCGGACCCGGCCGGAGTCGGGCGAGACGATGGCGAGCGCGTCGGAGTCGTAGTTCTGGGTCACGTAGTCGGCCAGGACCGGTAGGCCCCAGAGATGGTCAACCGGGCCGTCGAAGAAGCCCTGGATCTGCGCGGCGTGCAGATCCACCGACATGATCCGATTCGCTCCCGCGGCTTTGAATAGGTCGGCCATCAGCCGCGCCGAGATCGGTTCCCGCCCGAGGTGCTTCTTGTCCTGCCGCGAGTACGGATAGAACGGCACTACCACCGTGATCCGCTTGGCCGAGGCCCGCTTGAGGGCATCGACCATTATTAGCTGCTCCATCACCCACTCGTTGATGGGGGCGGTGTGGGACTGGATCACGAACGCGTCGCAGCCGCGCACTGATTCCTCGAAACGCACATAGATCTCGGAGTTGGCGTAGCTGATGGCTCGGGTGGGCACGATGGTGGTGCCCATGATCGAGGCAACCTTCTCGGCCAGTTCCGGATACGCCCGCCCGGTGAAGAGCATGAGGTGCTTGTTGGTGACGGCGAGGTTGGTCATCGGCGCTGGTTAGCCCTTTCGATTAGCGCGGGATTCTTCGACGGACGGATGGACGCCCGGCGCGCTGTCGTTGGCGGCCTTGTCAGCCGCCGAACCCGGGCGCCGGGAGGCGATCCAGCCCTCGGAATTATGCTGCCTGCCGCGCGCTACTGCCAGTCCGCCGGATGGCACGTCGCCGGTCACAGTGGAGCCGGCCGCGACGAAGGCGCCGGCGCCGATGTCGACGGGCGCCACCAAGACCGAATTGGACCCGACGAAGGCGTGGGGACCGATATGGGTCATCGACTTGTTGATGCCGTCGTAGTTGGCGAAGATCGTTCCCGCGCCGATATTGCTGCCCGCCTCGACGATAGCGTCGCCACAGTAGGCAAGGTGCGGCACCTTCGCGCCCTGCCCGATGAC
>JBKEBG010000004.1:0-1817 GCA_047972985.1 Arachnia sp. | reverse complement strand
GACCGACAACACCAACACCCGCACCGGCTCGGAGTGGCTCACGTCATGGGACCCCGAGAATGAGAAGACGTGGGACTCCCGGCTGGCCTGGCAGACCCTGTGGATCACCACGTACACGCTGACCCTCTGCTTCGTCGCGTGGTTCCTGCCGAGCGCCATCATCCCCAAGCTGAACGCCATCGGCTACGACTTCACCAAGGCGCAGTTGTACTGGCTGGCCGCGACCCCGGGTCTGTCGGGCGGGCTGATGCGGCTGGTCTGGATGGTGCTGCCGCCCATCATGGGCACCCGCAAGATGGTGGCCGCGACCACGCTGCTGCTGTTCTTCCCCGTGCTCGGGTGGGGCGTCCGCACGATGGTGCCGGACGCACCCTACTGGGAGCTCATGGTGCTGGCCTTCCTGGCCGGTATCGGCGGCGGCGCGTTCTCCGGCTTCATGCCGTCGACGTCGTACTTCTTCCCCCGGCGCCTCCAGGGCACCGCGCTGGGCCTGCAGGCCGGCATCGGCAACTTTGGCGTGTCCCTGGTGCAGCTCACCACTCCGTGGCTCATCGGGCTGGGCATGTTCTGGTGGATGGGGATCAGCCAGGACATGCAGATTCCCGGCCAGCCGTCGCGCACCGTCTGGTACCAGGCCGCCAGCTACGTGTGGCTGCCGTTCATCCTCATCGGCGCCTGGATCGCGTGGCAGTACCTCAAGTCCGTCCCCATCCGGGCGAACATCAAGCAGCAGTTCGACATCTTCGGCAACCTCGACACCTGGCTGATGACCGTGCTCTACATCATGACGTTCGGCACCTTCTCCGGGCTCGCCGCCCAGTTCGGTCTGCTCATGATCAACCTGTACGGCTCGGGGAACGAAGCGATCGTTCAGGGCACCGGTGAAACAGCGCAGATCCTCGTCAGCGGTTACTCCGTCCCCGACCCGGCCGCGTTCGTGTTCCTCGGCCCGCTCATCGGTGCCGGAGCGCGGGTGCTGTTCTCGCCGCTCACCGACCGGATGGGCGGCGCGATCTGGACGCTCATCTCCGGCATCGGGCTCATCGCGTCCATCGCCTTCACCATTCCAGCGCTCACCCCGGACACCTCCTCGGCGGAAGCACTGTCGGCCGGGTTCAACCAGTTCTTGTGGGGCATGCTGGCGATCTTCCTGTTCTCCGGGATCGGCAACGCCTCGACCTTCAAGCAGATGCCGATGATCTTCGAACGCCGGCAGGCGGGCGGCGTGATCGGGTGGACGAGCGCGATCGCCGCGTTCGGGCCGTTCCTCTTCGGCGTCGGCCTCACACTGATGGCGCCGACGACGTTCTACGTGATCGGCATCGCGTGGGCCGTGGTGTGCGTGGCCATCACCTGGTGGCGCTACGCCCGACCGGGGGCACCGAAGAAGAGCTGATCCTGGATCCGGCTGATCAATGTGCCCCCTCGCCATCGAGTTGCTTGATGAGGTAGCGCAGCAGGGGGCCGACGACGGCAATCGCGTCGCGGACGCCGCCGCGAGAGCCAGGCGCCGCCAGGACGAAGGCGGGCGGGCGTACCTGGTCGACGATCACGCCGGCAACCTCGCGGGAGACCAGCGCAATCGAGGTGGCAGCCATCCCGCGCCGTCGGATCTCCTCGGCGATGCCGGGAAGTTCATAGGTGAGCATGGGCGCGACCGTCTCGGCGGTCACGTCTGAGGGGCCGACCCCGGTCCCGCCACAGGTGATGACGATTCGGCGACCCCCCGCCAGGGCGCTGCGGACAGCCTCGGAGATGGCGGAAGCATCATCGCCGACCACCCGCCGCTCGGCCGCGATCCCGTGCGCGGCCAGGGC
>JBKEBG010000129.1:0-3633 GCA_047972985.1 Arachnia sp. | reverse complement strand
GCCGATTCACCGCTGCTGGTGCTCACTCACGGCGGACCCACATCAGCCACCACCGCGGCCTATGAGCCGAGCATTCAGTTTTGGGTTTCGCGAGGATTCGCCGTGCTGGATGTCAACTACTCAGGGTCCACGGGATTCGGACGCGCGTATCGCGACCGGCTGCGGGGACGCTGGGGCGTTCTGGATGTGGCCGATGTCGCGGCTGCAGTGCGTGGAGTGACTGCGGCCGGCTTGGCCGATCCGACACGTGTGGCGATCGCTGGTGGGAGCGCGGGCGGATACACCACACTGCAGGCGCTGTTGACCACTGATGTCTTCGCGGCTGGAGTGAGTTCCTATGGAATCGCGGACCTGCGCACCCTCGCGACCGATACTCACAAGGCGGAGTCGCGCTACCTGGACTCGCTGGTGGGTCCCTGGCCCGATGCCGAGCAGGAGTATCTGACTCGTTCCCCGATCACCCAGTTGGACAATCTGTTCACTCCGATGTTGATACTGCAGGGCCTGCAGGACAAGGTGGTGCCCCCCAATCAGGCCTATGCCATGGCCGAGGCGGTGCGGGCAGCGGGCAAACCGCTGGCCCTTGTCACCTTCGCCGACGAGGGTCACGGTTTCCGCGGGACCGCCGCCCGGTCCGCAGCACTAGCGGCCAAGTTGTCGTTCCTGGAACAGGTCTTCGGCATGGTCCCGAGCCCTGATGTGGCGCTACTCCCGATCGAACGGCTGAACGAGGGTCCGGCTATGGCCAGCGAGCCCCCAGCGAAATGACCCCTAGGGCTGCGCCTACCGCAAACAGAATCGCCAACCCAGCGTAACGGTCGGTCACCTCCACCGGCACACGCTCGTACCCAACATCGGTGCTGATCGCGGCGTAGACCTCGTCGAGCTGATTCGCCGACTCTGCGGCGAACTTTTTGCCGTCGGAAAGCCGGGCGATCTCGCTGAGTTCGTAATGGTCCACCGCGACTCGTTGCCGCTCCCCGTTGGACTCAACGTACCCGTTGGAAGTGCCGTAGGCGATCGTGTAGATCGGTACCCCACGCTCCTTGGCCACCTCGGCGGCACCGGCGGAGGCGCGCCCTAGGTTGGTGGCGCCGTCGGCCAGGAGGACGATGGCTGACGGAGGCACATTCTCCGGGTCAACAGGGTCAGGGGGCACCAGGGTCAGCGCCTGAATGCTCGTGTAGATCCCCTCGCCAGTGGCGGTCGATGGCGCCAGTTCAAGCGCGTCGAGTGCCCGCACCAATGCCCCGCGATCCACTGTGGGCGGCACCGCTATGTTGGCCGTGGCTGCGAATGTCACCAGCCCAACGTTGAACCGCTCGGGGAGGCTCTCCACGAAGGACTTGGCTGATTCCTTGGCTGCCTCAAGCCGGCTCGGTGCCACATCGGTGGCCTCCATGGACCATGACACATCGATAGTCAGAATGACTGTCGCCCTGTCACGTGGCTCGTTGGCATAGTCCTTGGGCATTGCCCAGGCGATGATCAACGAGGCGAGACTAAGCAATGCCAGCAGGACGGCGCCGTGGCGTTTCCAGGCCGGTTCTTTGGGAATCACGAGCTTGAGCTGGCGCGAGTTCCGGGCCGCCGAGGTCTTGCCCGACAGCATTAGGTAGAGCAGGGCGATCAGCGGGATGATCAGCAGCGCCAGCAGGCGTTCGGTACGCAGGAACTCCAGGGCCAGGGGCACCATCATCGGGGCCACCTCGCTGCCATCATGACCGCACCCAGCGCCGCGACGACAGCGAATCCGAGCGCCCAGAAGGCGTATTGCGCCGTGATCGGTTTCTGGACTTCCTCATGACCCACGGACGACCCGATCTCCTCGTAGGCCGAATCCAGGCTTGATGCGCTGTCCGCGTCCACAGCCTCACCGTTGGTGGTCCGAGCGATCTCGGCCAGGGTTTGCTTGTCGGGCGCGACGTTTGCGCGCTCCCCATCGACGTCAACGTATCCGTTGTCGGTACCGTAGGCGATCGTGTAGATCGGGATCTCGGCCTGCGCTGCCCGCCGTGCGGCCTCTCCGGGCCCTGGGCCTTCGGTGTTCGTGCCGTCACTGAGCAGAACTATCATCGCGGGCGCCGCCTCTTCGTCGTCGCCGACAGGCGCCTGAGCAACCGCCTGCAATGCCACGTCGAGGGCCGTACCCAACGCGGTGCCCTCGGCCAGTGGGAGCGCGGCGAGTGCCCGGCCGAGAGCCCCACGGTCGGTCGAGGGCGGCATGATGATGGAGGGATTCCCGTCCAGCGACACCAGGGCAACGTTGTAGGCATCCGGCAGGTTGTCGATGAACTCCTGAGCCCCCACCTTCGCCGCCGAAAGTCGATCGGGCTCCACGTCGGTTGCCTCCATGGAAAGGGACGTGTCGACCACCATGACGACTGTGGCCCGCTCCCGCGGAACCAGCTCGGTGCCCAGCGGTTGGGCCCAGGCCAGGCCCAGGGCCACCAGAGAGGCCATCGACATCGCCACAGCGAGGTGGCGGGTCCATCGACGCTGCGAGCCGACTACCCGCCCCAATAGCCCTGTGTTGGTGAATCGAAGCGACACCCGTCCCTTGAGCCGCATCGCAAGCAGGTACAGCAAGATCAGCACCGGCAGCGCTACGAGCGCCCAGAGCCGCTCGGGGCTCTTGAACTCCGGCAGGATAGCAAGCAATGTCATTTGCTGACCCCCTGCGGCGGCTGGTGGAGCTGGCCGGCTACGCGCCGGTAGTTCATCACGAAGTGCGCGATGTCGGTCACCCAGTCCCGGTCCGTGCGTAGCTGGATATGCCCGGCCCCCGCCCGCCGCAGCGCGATCTTGACTCGCTGCCGCTGCGCCTGGCTCGCCGCGTCCATTCGACGCCGGGCCTCCTCCTCGGAGGTGTTGATGTAGCGCTTGAACGACGTCTCTGGGTCCCGGATGAGCATCTCGCCTACGTCGGGAAACTCAACCTCGTGCCGGTCCACCACCTCGACCGCCAACACCTGGTTGCGCACGCCCAGGCGCCGAATGGCGCGCTCCCACTCGGGCGGGACATCCGGGTCGAGCTCCTGGTCACCGGCCGTGAGGAAGTCCGATACCACAACTCTCATTCCGCGGCGTCGCTGTGAGCGTGCCAGCTGTTCGATGCCGTCGGCCAGGTCGAAATCACCCATCGCGTTGTCCTCCACGATGGGTTCGGTCAGCATCTGTCGCAACAACCCGTACAGGGCGGTCCGGCCGGACCGGGCCGGTAACCTTTTCACCCGGTCGGGGCGCATGATCATCCCGCCGAAACGATCGCCCATCTTCTGGCTGAGGAAACCGATGGTGGCGATGGCGGCAATGCCTAGGTCACGCTTGGTGATCCCGGCGGTACCCCAGTTCATCGACGGAGTGACGTCCAACATCGCCCAGACTTCAAGCTCCCGGTCGGCCATCGTGTCACGAACGTGCGGCACCGTGGTGCGGGCAGTCACTGCCCAGTCCATCTTCCGGACATCGTCCTGGCCTGGGTGGTACACCCTGGCGTCGTTGGTGTCGCTGCCCGGGCCAGGAAGCAAACCGAGGTGATCGCCCTGGAGGAAGCCCTCGAGCCGCCGGACCACAGTGAGCTCGCGGCGGCGCAGCGCTGCCTCGGGGGCCAAACGGTTCAGCGGGATCGTC
>JBKEBG010000070.1:0-57198 GCA_047972985.1 Arachnia sp. | reverse complement strand
AGTCGCCATGCCCCCCTACCCCTCGTCCGAGGCTCGACGGGCACGCATCGGGATCCTGGTGATCTTTTGGCTCAACGGAGCGGGGATCGGTTCTCTGCTGCCGCGTTATCCGGAGATCAAGACTGCGTTGGAACTCTCGGATACGGCATGGGGGATCGCGATCGCCGTCGGGCCTATTGGCGGCCTCGCGGCAGGGCTGCTGACCGCCACCTTGATCCGACGGTTCAGCTCGGCGTGGGTGTGCGTGGTGTCCCAAGCCCTGGGAGTGATGTGCCTCAACATCAGCGGCAACGCCACCACGGGGGTGGTGTTCGCGCTCGGCCTATTCACCATGGCCGCCTTTGACGCGCTGACCGATATCTCGATGAACGCTCACGGGCTACGGGTGCAGCGGCTCTACGGCCGCTCGATTCTCAACTCGCTGCATGGTTGGTGGTCCATCGGCGCCGTTTCCGGCGGATTCTTGGGGTCCATCGCCGCGCAGGCCCACCTGCCGGTCTGGATCCAAACCGCCATCACCTCCGTCGTGTTCGCAGGCATCGCGCTGGCGGCCCGGCCCCTGCTGCTCGCCGGCCCCGACCAGGCCGGGGTCCCCGAGCCACGTGAGGTCGCGCCACGCCCGCGGGGGATTCCCGGGGCTGTCCTCGTGCGGCTGGCCGCGCTGGGCATGCTGGGGGCGGCCGCCGGGGTCATTGAAGACAGCGCTAGCTCGTGGGGGGCGGTCTACCTCGACCGCGCCTTCGCTGTGGTCCCCTTCGTCTCGGGCATGGCCTTCGTCGCGCTACAGGCAAGCCAAATGATCGGCAGGTTCACCGGCGACGCTCTGGTCCACCGGTTCGGGCCGGTGCCCTCGCTGGTTCAGGGCATGGCAGCCGCAGGCCTCGGCATTCTGCTGGCTGTGATTCTCCCCACCCCCGCCACCACGATCGTCGGCTTCGCCGCCGCCGGCTGGGGCGTGGCCACTGTCATCCCCTCAGCAATGCGCGCCGCGGACGAATTGCCGGGGCTCAAGCACGGCAGCGGGCTGACCGTCGTCACCTGGCTCATGCGCATCGGCTTCTTCGCCGGACCACCGATCATCGGCGCGCTCGGCGATGCTGTGGGGCTTCGATGGGCGCTGCTGGTGGTGCCTGCCGCTGCGGCTCTGGCCATCATCTTGTCCCCAGCCCTCAAGCCCCTGTCCCCCGCACCGACAAAGTAGGGTGAGTTTCGCGGACTTCCAGCCGCGCCAGGCCCCCGACGGTAGGAAAGTTACTATGACCCTGCACCTGCCCACCAGCCGCATCCCCGACCCTGCGCTTGCTCCGACGATCAACTGGGGCATCATCGCCCCCGGCAGCATCGCCGATACCTTCGCCACGGCCTTGCAGCTGAACACGAACCAGCGCGTAGTGGCGTGCGGTTCGCGCTCCGCGGAGCGCGCCCAGGCCTTCGCCGCCAAGCATGGAATCCCGCGGGCCTACGGCTCCTACCAGGAGCTGGTTGCCGACCCTAGCGTGGACGCTGTCTACATTGCCTCCACACAGAACGCGCACTGGGAGCAGGCGCTGCTGTCCATCGACGCGAACAAGCATGTGCTCATTGAGAAGCCCTTCACGCTCAACGCCCAACAGGCCGCCGATGTCGTCGAGGCCGGTCGCGCCAAAGGCCTGGCGGTCATGGAGGCGATGTGGACCAGGTTCCTTCCCCGCATCGATATCGTGCGCCAGCTCCTCGAAGATGGGGCGCTGGGTGATATCGAGACTGTCATGGCTGATCACGGCCAGGGCTTCGACGAGAATCCGGACTTCCGCCTCTTCGACCCCGCGCGTGGCGGCGGCGCGCTGCTGGATCTCGGGATCTACCCGGTTTCGTTCGCACACTTCGTGCTGGGGACGCCCGGCCGGATCCATGCCAGCGGCACCCTCACCGAGACCGGCGTCGACCGTCAGGTGACGATGCTGATGGATCAGTACCCGACGCACAGATTCGCCCAGGCCGCGCTCACCACGACGCTGCGGGCGGTCACTCCGACGGCCGCCAGCATCTCGGGAACCGAGGCCCGCGTCGAACTCTCGTCGGACTTCTACCGGCCGGGCACAGTCCGCCTGATCGCCCGCAGCGGCGAGGCCGTCGAAAGCGCCCCACCGGACATCACAGAGCACATGGGCCTGTGCTACCAAGCAGCCCACTTCGCGACGATGATCACCGAAGGCCAGCTCGAGTCCGATCTGTTACCCCCTGACGAGACCGTCGCGATCATGCGAGTCCTCGACGAGGTCCGCCGCCAGGCTGGCGTGTCCTACCCCGAGGAATACTAAACAGATCCCGACACCAGACTGACCGGGCCGCCTCAGCACAAGCGTCGAGACACGCCTGCGGCGCACCGCAACCAACAGAAGTCTCTGAGCGGGCCAAGCGCCGCAGCACAGCTGAGGCATTGAGACGCGTCTGCGGCGCACCCCACCGACCGGGCATGGCCCGCGACGAGACGCGTCCGCAGCACCAAGCCACCCGGTAATTGCACGGTCAACCGTTGCCCATTTATGATAGTGCGACTCGTTAGCATCGGGCTGCGCGTGATAGAGGGCGGTGGATATGGCAACGCGCGTAAGTCCGCGCCCCGGCAGCGTTGATTCCCAGCCCGTCTCGGGCGAGCAGCTGAGGCACTTGGCACGAAGGGCGGCGCTCCCGCTGCTGGGCCTCCTCGCGCTGACTGGAGTCATTACCATCGCCGGAGCAAGCATCGGGCCAGCGCTGATCGACTTTCCCACTGTCCTGCAGGTACTAGGTCATCACCTGCTGGGGCTCCCCGAGGGTGACATCAGCTCCAGCACCGACACGATCGTGTGGGTTACCCGCTTCCCCCGAGTACTGATGGGTCTGGCCGTCGGCGCGACCCTCGCGATGGCCGGGGCCGCATTACAGGCGCTCGTGCGTAACCCGCTCGCCGACCCCTATGTGCTTGGCATCAATGCCGGTGCCTCGACAGGAGCCGCCTTCGCGATCACAGTCTTCGCCGGAGCCGGCGGTGGCGTGCTCCTGCTGTCCGGGTCGGCATTCGTGGGCGCCGCCGTGGCCACGCTCCTGGTGGTGGGGATCGTCGGATCCGGAACCAGCGGCGGACCGTTGCGGCTCGTCTTGGGTGGAATGGCCGTTGGGTACGCACTGTCGGCTGTCACGAACTTCCTCATCTTCGCCTCCGATTCCCCCGAGGCCAGCCGCTCAATCATGTTTTGGATGCTCGGCTCACTGGCGACGATCCATTGGCCGACGGCGATCTTGGGGCTCGTCACCGCCGCCCTGCTCGCCCTGTTCCTGACAGGCGCTGGCTCCTGGCTTGACGCGCTGGCCGGCGGTGATGAGGTGGCCCTCAGCGTCGGCCTACGCCCCGGACGGGCCCGCATCATCATCATGCTGGTGGTCTCGATGGCAGTCGGTAGCGTAGTGGCCGGCGCGGGCAGCATCGGCTTTGTCGGGCTGGTCGTACCTCACCTCGCTCGCGCCGTGGTCGGCGCCCGCCATCGGCTCCTCATTCCCGCCAGCGGCCTGCTGGGCGCCTGTTTCCTGGTCATTGCTGACGTGCTGGCGCGCATGCTTTTCATCCCTCAGGAGATGCCCATTGGGGTGGTGACCGGCTTGGTCGGTGCCCCCTTCCTCCTGGCACTGCTGCGACAGCAGAGGTCGGGCATGCCTCGACTGTCGCGACTTCATGTCCGGTTCTCGAAAGGAAAAACCACGTGAAACTCGTCCCAACCCTAGCCATCGCCGTCGCTGGAGCCGCGCTGCTCAGCAGTTGCTCCGCCACCGACTCCCCCACCTCATATGACTCCCCGGCCACCACCGCTGCGGAAAGCGCCGCGTTCCCGGTCACCATCACGAACTGTGGTCGCGAGGTGGTTGTCAACTCCGAGCCTGAGCGCATCTTCATGGTCAACAGCGATGACATCTCGTTCCTGTCCGCGCTGGATGCTCTCGACCGGGTCATCGCCCGCACCGCCGACCCGGTGGCCGGGGTCTACCCGGCGGAGGTGGAGGAGCAGGTGCTGTCCATCCCGCTGACCTCGACCGAGAACAACGCCACTGGAGGCTCGGTGATCTCCACCGAGGCCATCATCGCGAGCGAGCCTGACCTCGTGCTGGCACCCGAGAGCGCGGTCGACGTGGAAGCGTTGGCTGCGGCCGGGATCGCCGCCTACTCACCGCCGGCCTACTGCGAAGAACCCGAAGCCGTCACCACCGCGACCTTCGACATGGTCTACGAGCAGGTGGAAACCTACGGTGTGCTCCTCGGTCAGCAGGAAGAAGCGGCAAGCCTCATCACAGAACTGAAGGATCAAGTTCAGGAGCCAGCGCCGTCGCAGGGAACCGGAATCGCGCTCTACGTCCCTGAAGGCGGCGGCACCTTGTACCCCTACGGCGCGCCGAGCATGATCACCCCCATCTTCGCGGCCGCCGGCCTGGACAACGTCTACGCCGACTCCGACGAACGAGTCTTCGAGGTCAACCTTGAAGACATGATCCAACGAGATCCCGAGACCGTCGTCCTGCTGTACTCCGACGGCACCCCCGAAGCAGCCGTGGCGAACTTCATGGGAGTCAACGGCGTCCAGGAACTCTCAGCCGTCAAGAATGATCGGGTGGTCACCCTGCAATTCCCATTCACCGACCCACCGAACCCGCTGTCAGTGGCAGGCGTCGGCAAGCTGACCGAGGCCCTCGACACCCTGTCATGATCACAGTCGAGGGGCTGGTCTTCAGCAGGCAAGAACGCCGAGTCGTCGACGACGTCACGTTCACGGTTTCCGACGGTCGCGTTTTAGGCATCGTCGGGCCTAACGGCAGCGGAAAGACAACTTTGCTTCGGCTGATCTCGGGTGCTCTGCGCCCCGAGTCCGGCCGGGTCCTGCTCGACGGCCAGCCCCTCGCCGCACTCGGCCAACGCCAAGCGGCCCGCCGCCTGGCTATCGTCTCGCAACAGGAATCACCTGACGCGGCGCTCACTGTCGCCGACACAGTCATGCTGGGCCGAATCCCCCACCGGGCGATGCTCGCCTCGCCGAGCACCGTCGACTACGACATCTGCGCCAACGCTTTGAACCAGGTGGGGATCGCCGATCTAGCCCAGCGTCCAGCGTCACAAATCTCCGGGGGTGAGGCGCAGCGGGCCGTGATCGCCCGAGCCCTCGCGCAGCAGGCCGACCATATCCTGCTCGATGAACCCACCAATCACCTCGATCTGCACCACCAGCACGAGGTCCTCGGCCTCATGCGTACGACCGGAGCAACCTGCATCGTGGTGCTGCACGATCTCAACCTGGCCTCCCGCTACTGCGACTCGATTCTGCTGCTGGACCAGGGCCGCCAGATGGCGGTCGGTGACCCGGGCGAAGTACTGGTCCCTGAGCACATCGAAAGCGTCTACCAGGTACCCGCCGAGGTCATGACCCTGCCCAGCGGAACCGTCCACCTCATCCTCGGCGAGGATCCCCTCCCCGAGCCCGCCACCACGTGAAAGACACCATGACATCTACGAGTGCCGCACCCTCTGCCGCCGAGATCCTCGCCCGCTGGGACGCCCAGCAGGAGGCCTACATCCGATACCGCGAGCAACGATTCGACGCGCTGGTGAGGGCCCTCGAGCTTCAATGCGGTTCGGCGCCGCGAGTTCTCGACCTGGCCTGCGGCCCGGGCTCGCTCACCCGACGGGTGCGCCAGGGGCTACCGGAGGCCGAAGTGGTCGCTGTCGACAAGGATCCCGTTCTGGTCGCGCTGGCCACCGAGGTTTTCGCCGGAGATGACTACGTCACCGTGACATCGGCAGATCTCAACGACCCCGGATGGTTGCAGGTGATCGGCGAGTTCGACGCTGTGGTTAGCAGCACTGCTTTGCACTGGCTGGCCCCTGAGGCGTTGGTGCAGCTCTACTTCGCCGTCGCGGCAGCGCTGCGGCCTGGCGGGATCCTGCTCAACGCCGACCACCTCCTGTTCGACGCATCGACCCATCCGGGGCTGCGCGCACTATCGGCCACCGACGACGCCGCGGTGCAATCCAGCACGTTCGAGGCGGGAGCTCCGACGTGGGATGCGTGGTGGGCCGCCGTGGAGTCCCTCCCGGCCTACGCAGCACCGGCGGCGGCGCGCACAAAGATCTGGGCCGAGCACGCCCAGCCCGCCCCCAAAGTCAGCCTCGGCTTCCACGTCGAGACCCTCCGCAGCGCCGGTTTCAGCGAGGTCGGCACAATCTGGCAGTACCTCGACGACTACGTCGTGGCGGGCATCCGCTAATCCGGGACCTCCGACTGATCGAGCCACGACGCTCGCACGTCCTTCGCCCCGACCTTGCTGAAAAAGTGCAGCCATCGGCTCAAACACGCCGACACGCCGCGGTTTGAGCCACCTAGCCGCACTTTTTCAGCAACTTCTCCGGGAACCCCGGGGGATGCCTCCGGCTGCACCACCGATCGCCGACCGGTTGGCTATTTCTTACCGACCTGACGTTGTTTGCTATAGATGTCGAAGGCCACCGCCAGTAGCAGCACCAGGCCCTTGACCACCTGCTGGATCGCGGTCTCCACCCCGAGCAGCTGCATACCGTTGCTCATGATTGCCATGATCAAGCCGCCGACCATTGCACCGAGGACGGTGCCAATACCACCGGTCACTGCCGCACCACCGATGAAGCAGGCGGCGATCGCATCGAGTTCGAACATGTTGCCGGCCCCCGGCTGAGCACCGTTGGAACGCGAGGAATACACGATGCCAGCAATACCCGTGAGCAGGCCCATATTCACATAGACGGTGAAGATGGTCCGCTTCACCTTGACGCCGGACAAGCGAGCGGCGTGGATGTTGCCGCCGATGGCATATACGTGACGCCCATACACGGTGTTCTTCGCCACGAACGAGTAGATCAAGATCAGCGCGCCGAGGATGAACAGCACAATGGGCATCCCGCGGTTGGTTGCCAGCTGCCATGCGAAGGCCATGACCACGACCCCCACGACGAATATCTTGAGCACCAACATCCAGATCGGGTCGACGGGCTGGCCGTAGCGGATCCGGCCCGCGCGCTGACGCCACTCGAAGTACGCAAAACCCACCACCGCCACGGCGCCGATGACGAGGGTGAATGTGTCGACTCCGTAGCCTCCCAACAGGCCGTTGAGGAATCCTGAGGCGATCTGCTGGTACTGCTGAGACATGGGCGACAGCGAGACCGAGTTGAGCACCAGATAGGTGGCGCCCCGGAACAACAACATGCCGGACAACGTGACGATGAACCCGGGGATGCCGACGTAGGCTACCCAGAAGCCATGCCATGCGCCGACGATGACCCCGACGAGGATGCCCGCGACGACCGCGACCCACCAGGGCTGCCCCTGCTTGACCACGAGCGTGGCGGCGATGGCGCCCACGAAGGCGAGCACTGACCCGACCGATAGGTCGATGTGCCCGACGACGATCACGAATAGCATGCCGATCGCCAGGATCAGGATGTAGGAGTACTGCAGCACCAAGTTCGTCACGTTGACGGGGCTCAGCAGCGTGCCACTTGTCCAGATCTGGAACAAGATGACGATGGCGACGAGGGCGAGGAAGATACCGCTGGAGCGCAGCATCGAGGACAGCGTGTCACGCAGCGACGTGCGCATCAGGCAGCCTCCCTTTCTTTGGTCATGAGTTTCATGAGGTTTTCTTGGGTGGCCTCGGCTCGTGGCACCTGGCCCGTGATGCGCCCGAAGGCGAGAGTGAAGATGCGGTCGCAGATTCCCAGCAGCTCCGGCAGTTCGGATGAGATGACGATCACGCCCTTGCCTTCATCGGCGAGCCGATTGATGATCGTGTAGATCTCATACTTGGCGCCCACATCGATGCCGCGGGTGGGTTCGTCGAGGATCAAGACCTCGGGAGCCGTCATCATCCACTTGCTCAACACCACCTTCTGCTGATTACCACCGGAGAGCTGTCCCACCATCGTCATGACCGACGGGGTCTTGATCCGCATGTCGGCGCGGAACTCCTCGGCCCGCTGGATCTCCTGGGGGGCATCGACCCAGCCCCAGCTGCTGGCCAGGTGCCGCAGCGAGGCAGCCGAGATGTTGTGCCGAATATCATCGATGAGGTTGAGGCCATAGACCTTGCGGTCTTCGGTGGCATATGCCAGGCCCGCCTCGATGGCGGCATCGACGCTTCTCAGCTTGACCGGTTTGCCTGCCATGAACGCTTTACCGGCGGTTTTGATGCCGTAGGCCTCGCCGAAGACGCTCATCGCGAGTTCGGTGCGCCCGGCTCCCATCAGCCCGGCGATGCCGACGATTTCACCCGCCCTGACGTCGAGGCTGGCCTCGTCGATGATCTTGCGCCCCGGAGTGGTCGGGTGCATGACAGTCCACCCCTCCACCCGGAACAGCTCGTCGCCGATGCTTGGCTCGTGTTCGGGGAATAAGTGATCCAAGTCGCGGCCGACCATGCCCTTGATGATGCGGTCCTGGGTCATGGTGGGCCCGGCGTTGAGGGTCTCGATGGTGGAGCCGTCCCGGATGATGGTGGTGGAGTCCGCGATGCTGATGATCTCGCCCAGCTTGTGGGAGATCATGATGCAGGTGATCCCCTCCTCACGCAGCTGGCGCAGCAGGTCGAGGAGATGCTCGGAATCCGAATCGTTCAGCGCGGCGGTGGGCTCGTCGAGGATGAGCAGCTTGACTTCCTTGCTCAGTGCCTTGGCGATCTCCACCAGCTGCTGTTTGCCGACGCCGATGTCGCGGATCTTGGTGACCGGGTTCTCGCTGAGCCCCACGCGTTCCAGCAACTCACCGGCCAACGCATTGGTCTTGAGCCAATTGATCCGGCCTGCCTCCACCTGTTCGTTGCCCAAGAAGATGTTCTCGGCGATCGACAGGGTGGGCACCAGGGCGAGCTCCTGATGGATGATGACGATGCCTTTGGCTTCGCTCTGGTTGATATTGGCGAACTTGCACAGCTCGCCTTCGAAGAAGATCTGGCCGTCATAGGTGCCATGCGGGTGCACCCCGGAAAGGACCTTCATCAGGGTCGATTTGCCCGCACCGTTCTCCCCGCAGATCGCGTGGATCTCGCCGCGCTCAACTGCAAGGTTCACATCTGACAGCGCTTTAACGCCGGGGAACTCCTTGGTGATGTCACGCATCTCAAGGATCGTGTCGCCCATTGATCACACCCCTCGTGTGGTTGTCCAAATCTGGTTGGTGGGGCCGGTCCGCGAAGGCCGGCCCCCGGAGCGGGTCAGCCTGCGACGCCGCTTTCGACTTCCTCAGCGGTCCAGTAGCCGCTGTCGACTAGGGCTTCTTGAACGTTGTCCTTGGTGACAGTCACCACGTCGAGCAGGTAGGACGGAACCACCTTCACGCCGTTGTCGTAGTCGGTGGTGTTGTTGGCCTCTGGTTCGTTGCCCTCCAACAGCGTGACGGCGGCGGCGACGGCCTGCTCGGCCAACAGGCGGGTGTCTTTGAAGATCGTCGAGTACTGCACGTCCTCGGTGATGAGCTTGACCGAGGCGATCTCCGCGTCCTGTCCGGTGACGATCGGCATGTCCGGCACCGCATACCCGGCGTTCTGCAAAGCAGTGATGATGCCGCGAGATAGTCCGTCATAGGCGGACAGCACCCCGGCGACCTTCTGGCTGCCGTAGTTGGATGTCAGAAGATCTTCCATCCGCTTTTGCGCGGTCTCCTGCTGCCAGCGCAGGGTCGCGACCTGTTCGATGGAGGTCTGCCCCGAGGGAATCGTGAAGCTTCCATCGTCGAGCTTGGGCTGGATGAGGCTCATAGCACCGTCGAAGAAGAAGTGCGCATTGTTGTCATCCAGCGAGCCGGCGAACAGCTCAATGTTGGCCGGGGACTCCGCGCCAACCGCGGCCAGGCCATCGATGAGGGACTGGCCCTGAGCCACGCCCACCTTGAAGTTATCGAACGAGACGTAGAAGTCGACGTTGGCGCTGTCGCGAATCAGCCGGTCGTAGGAGATGATCTTGATTCCCTGGGCGGCGGCCGTCTCCAGCTGCGGGGCGAGCGCGGTGCCGTCGATGGCGGCGATGATCAACACATTGGCGCCCTTGGTGATCATCTGATCGATCTGCTGGGACTGGGTGGGGATGTCATCGTTGGCGAACTGAAGATCAACCTCGAAGCCTGCCTCCTCCAGCTGGCTCTTGACGGCCTCACCGTCAGCGATCCACCGTTCCGAGGTCTGGGTCGGCATCGCCACACCCACGCGGCCGCCGGCCTCGGAGGTACCGGAATCGCCGCGGGACGAATCGGCCGTCTCCGATCCCGAGCTGCCCGCTCCATCTCCGCCACAGGCGGCAAGCCCCACAGTGGCAGCACTCGCCACGCCAATTCCGATGAAGTTTCGTCGCTTGATGTTCATTCATTCCTCCTTCGAGTATCCGCCTCTGTGCTATTGACGCGGATAGCGGGTAGTCACTGACCTAGGCCGACGTCGCCTACGGCGTACGGACTAGCTGGGCATACAGTATCGCCGGATATGGGCACGCGTGATGAAGTAGCTATGACTACATGCCGACGGCGCGAACCAATCTCGCGGTCTACCCCTAGGGGTTATCTGAACTACCTTGTCACAGCCATATTTGCGGAAACAATTGCGAGTTCATAACGATTCAGACGCAACGGCGGCCTTTGTCATTCAGCGACGGCGCGGCGCCCTGCGAACGCCCGGCCGAGGGTCACCTGATCGGCATATTCAAGATCGCCACCCACGGGCAGGCCGCTGGCGGGACGCGTCACGGTGACCCCGAAGTCTCGCAGCATCCGGCCGAGGTAGGCGGCGGTCGCCTCGCCCTGGGTGTCGGGGTCGGTGGCGAGGATGACCTCCTGGACCTCGCCGTCGGCCAGGCGCTGGAACAGTTCACGGGTGCGTAGATCTCCGGGGCCGCGACCGTCGATGGGCGAGATGGATCCGCCGAGCACGTGGTAGAGGCCGCGGAACTCGCTGGTGCGTTCGATGGCGATGACGTCCTTGGACTCCTCGACCACGCACAGCATGCTGCGGTCGCGACGCGGATCGCGGCACACCCGGCAGCGTTGCTCCTGGGTCACGTTGAAACAGACCTCGCAGAACCTGGCGCTTTGCTTGACCCGCCGCAGTGTGTCAGCCAGCGAATAGACGTCTTCCTCGGCAGCGTCGAGCAAGTAGAACGCTATCCGTTGCGCGCTGCGGGGTCCAATGCCGGGCAGCCTGCCCAACTCGTCGATGAGGTCCTGAATGGGTCCTTCGTACACGTGTTTCCTGCGGTCTTGGTGGTTACAGCCCGAATCCTTCGGGCAGCTGCGGCATCGCTGCCTGGGCCCCCTGATCCGCCTGGTTCTTGGCGTTCCGCACTGCTGCGATTACCAGCGCGGACAAGGTCTCAGTGTCCTCGGGATCACATGCCTCAGCGGAGATTTCGAGGTTCACAAGCTCACCCGCCCCGTTGAGTGTCGCCGTCACGAGGCCGCCGCCGGCGGATCCCTGAAAACGCTTCGCGGCGAGTTCCTCCTGTGCCTTCATCATGTCGGCTTGCATCTGCTGGGCTTGGGCCAGCAGCGCGTCCATGTCCATGCCTTCGAACACGTGTGCTCCCTCTCATCGGCTGCTCTTCCAGCATATGCGCCGCAAGAGCCGAAGTGGTGATGCGAACCTCAGTCAGGATTCGTCGATGACCTCGGCGTCGAAGGTGGCAGACAGCAACGCCGAAGCCGTGGCATGTGCGTCGGTCAGGTCGGCGTCATCCGCGCCAATCTCGGGTTCCACATCGGGCTCGGGTTCCGGAGGCGGTGGTTCCTCCCGGTGTTGCTCGACCGGCGCCGGCGGTTCCTGGGGTCGCGCGGGCGGGCGCTGCTGCGGGCGACGCTCCTGCGGACCGCCACTCGGATCGGTCAGGATCGCCTGGATGCGCAGGTCTGCACCGATCACCTGAATCAGGGAATCGGCGAGCACATCGTTGCTGCCGCTGGAGGTGAAGTTTTCCCGGGCCCCAGAGTTGGAGAAGCCAAGCAACAGCTGGCCTTCGGTAAGATCAACTACCTGGGCGTTTTGGCTCAGCAGCATGAACGAGAACCGACGGCGCTTCTTTACCTCCTCCAGCACCCCCGGCCATACCCGGCGCAGCTCGGCGGCGGTGAGAACCGCCGCGTCGGAGCGTGGCTCGGGACGCGCCGAGGGTGTTGCCGGGGCCGGTGACTGCTTGCCGAGCCGGCCGTCTCGGGATTTACGAGGCGGCTCCCCTGCGGGGCGCCGACGCCGCGCCGGCTCCTCAGCAGCCGGCGGCGCCGCCGCGGGGGCGGGCTCCGGGCGGTGGGCCGGTTCCGGGGCGGCGCCCGGACCCGGCTCAGGCGGAGCGGCGGACCGCGCCTGCGGCTGGATAGCTTCCGCCCGTGCCGGCGGCTGAGCCGATTCCGCTCGCGCAGCGGGGGCCCTTGTGCCTGGGACATCGCTCCAGTTGGGCACCGGCTCGGGGGCTCCCATGACCCCCAGGCGACGCTCCAACCGGTCCAGGCGCGCGTGCAGCCCGCGTTCCTGAGTGTCCGCGGCGGGCAAGAGCACCCGGGCGCACATGAGTTCGAGGTGCAGCCGGGGTGCCGTGGTGCCCCGCATCTCCGTGAGCCCGGTGGCGATGACCTCGGCCGCACGGGTCAATTCCCCCGGCCCCAACCCTGCGGCCTGCGTGGTCAGGCGGGCAGCCTGGTCGTCGGAGACCTCCAACATTCCGTTCTCCGCAGCCTGCGGCACTGCCGCGACTATCACCAGATCCCGCAACCGCTGCAGCAGATCCTCGGCGAAGCGACGCGGATCCTGACCGATCTCGATCACCCGATCGATCGTGCGGAACACCCCGGCCGAGTCGCCAGCGGCGAAGGCATCGACGATCTCATCGAGCAACGCGTCGGGGGTGAATCCCAGGAGCGCGGCGGCCTGCTCGTGGGAGACCCCCTCGGGGCCGGAGCCCCCCAACAGCTGATCCAGCACCGACAAGGAATCTCGCACCGAACCGCCGCCGGCCCGCACCACGAGGGGAACCGCCGCCGGATCAACCTTGACGCCTTCAGTGCCGGCCAGCTGAGTCAGGTAATCGCCCAGCAAGCGGGGCGGGACGAGCCGGAATGGATAGTGATGGGTACGTGAGCGGATGGTGCCGATGACCTTCTCCGGCTCGGTCGTCGCAAACACGAACTTGGCGTGCGGCGGCGGCTCCTCCACCAGCTTCAGCAGCGCGTTGAAGCCCGCCGTGGTGACCATGTGGGCCTCATCGACGATGTAGACCTTGTACCGGCTGTGAACCGGCGCGAAGAAGGCGCGTTCGCGCAGATCGCGCGCGTCGTCCACACCGCCATGGGACGCGGCGTCGATCTCGATCACGTCGATGCTGCCCGGGCCACCGCGGGCCAGATCCTCACACGAGCGGCACACCCCGCACGGTGTGGATGTGGGGCCCTGGGCGCAGTTGAGACACCGAGCCAAGATGCGGGCCGATGTGGTTTTTCCGCAGCCCCGAGGCCCCGAGAACAGGTAGGCGTGGTTGACCCGGTTGTTGTCGAGGGCCCGCATCAGCGGGACGGTCACGTGATCTTGGCCGATGACCTCACCGAAGGTGTCCGGCCGGTAGCGGCGGTACAGCGCCAGGGGCGCCTCCGGCACCTCAGCTACTGGGGCGGCCGCTGCTGCGTGCGCCGTGGTGGGGGTCCGCGTCACCGACGCCGCGCTGCCCTCGGCCGGATCGTCGAAGAGCCCGGGGCCCTCCTGCGTGGGTGCTTGCTCGGGGGCATCGAACAAGCCCGGCCCACCTTGCTCGAACCACCCGCCGTCGTCGAGCGGCTCCTCGATGGGGGCGTATGCATCGTCGATGTCTTGGTCCACGCCCCAACCCTACGACACCGCACCGACAGCTCCACAGACAAAAAGGGGCCCCTCGCGCACCCGGAAGAGCTCACTTACCCTTGCTGCCTTCCGACCCTGGGGGAGTTGGGCGAGATACCGCCGCGCGAGGAACCGTTGATCACTCTACCCCATCCGACTTTGGCCCGTCGCGTCGCCTCCGGTAACATCTCGCGTGGAGGATTCGCCTAGAGGCCTATGGCGCTCGCTTGGAAAGCGGGTTGGGTTCACGCCCTCACGAGTTCGAATCTCGTATCCTCCGCGTTCCGAAGCCGGCTCTGACTAGGTTAAATAGCCTGTCAGAGCCGATTCTGTTTCGGCCTGTGCTTTAGCGGCAGGTCCTTTATGCCCGGCCACTCGCATGTCGGCGCACCAACGAGACCGGGCCGCGGACGCTCCACGGTTGGTGCCGCGCCTCACCGAGCGCGACCCCTGGAGTCAACCGCATCCAGTCCGAGGAGCAACTTAGGCGAGGAGACCGACAGCCGAGCTAGCGTCGGCGCTGACAGCGTTCAACTTCGTCATACCATGCACCCATGGCAGCCGACGCCGCTCTCTCCGACCGCGCCAAGACCATCGAATCCGGCCAGCCCTGGCCCCGTCCTGCTTGCCCTGCCTGTGAGACCGGTTACATCGGATTCTCGTTGCCCACTGAGGACGAAGGTCACGCGCCAGCGATGGCGCGTAACCACCCGGCGTTGGAACCCGAGTGGATCTCCGGCACGTTCGTCGTCCGCTGGCAATGTGAGAACCCTGAGCGTCCGCAAGCCGTCCGAGGCACCGGAAACTCCACGTGGACTGGCCCCGAATGCTCGAGAACCCTCGGCCCACACTCGGCGCGTCGTCTGCGAGGAGACCCTGACTCTGCCTGGGGCGCAAGGAACAGGACGCCCGCGAGGCCCTCGCCGGACTGGACCGGTTGCTGGATCAGCCCGTGTAACGCCTGCACGACCCAGCTGCGGTGCTTCCCACCTTCAGGCGAGAGCACACGTTATCGATCACCTGCGCATCACTGGTAGATACCCCGCCCTAGCCGACCCAGACGAGGATCCACGATGACTACCGCTCCCCAAACGCGCACTCACACCGTGCGGGACCTGTGGCGGATCGCCTGGCCGGTAATCCTGTCTGGGCTGGTCACCTTGTTCATCAGCGGCAACGACGCAGTTCTCCTGGTCGGCTCCTCCGACAAGGTTCTCGCCTCCGCGGTGGCCGCCTCCTCGATTCACTCTGTCGCCGCCATGGGGGTGACCGGTCTGGGGGGGGCGAGTCAGGTGTGGATATCCCGCGCGAGGGGCGCCGGCCCCCGCGGTGACGCCGCGCGCAACGGGGACACAGGATTGTGGCTGGGCTTGTGGGGCGGGGCCGTTTCAGGCGTGTTTCTCGTGCTCGCGGGCCCGGGACTGCTGTCGTTTCTTTCCGGTTCCGCGATCGATGCATCCTTCGCCTGGACCTATCTCACCGTCACCGTGGTGGCCTTGCCCTTCGTGGGTATCGGTTCCGCGCTGCGAGCCCGGCTCGCCGGGCTCGGGCAGGCCAGGGGGCTGTTGGTCGCGTCGGTCTGCGCGGCCGTGCTGGACGTGACCGTGGCGATCGTATTGAACCAGCTGATTGGTCCCTTCGGCGTCGCGATCGGCACCATCGTCGGCTCGATTGCCAACGTGCTAGTACTCACGTGGTTCGCCGTCCGCCGACTGCCCGAGCCAACTGGCGTGCGGGCACCACGCGCCATCGCCCTGATCCGGGTAGGTGGACATGACGTGAGGGATGTGCTCGCTCTCGGCTGGCCAGAGGCAATCCTCTACGGCGCGAGCTCTGGCGCCGCGGTCGTCGTGACTTGGCTGCTATCCGTGGGCCCGCCCGCAGAATTGGCCGCCTCCCGCATCCTCGAACTCACCACCAGCTCGATCGCATGGATGGTGCTTACCGGTATCGGCACCGCCGCCACGACGTTACTTGGCCACTCGGCTGGCGGCGGTGACCTTCCCGGGTTCCGGCGCATCCTGCGCCACACCATGTCCTTCACCCTCGCGATCGCAATTGGGATCCTCGTGCTCGGGGCGCTCGTCTACCTGCCTGTCCTCGGCCTGTTCGCGCCGCCAAGCGTGCTGGGTGCCTCCGCTCCGGTGGTCGGGCTCGCGTTCGCACAGGTTCCCTTGATGGCGCTTTACGTTCCGATAACTGCGGCTCTGCGCTCCATGAAAGACACCCGCACACCGATGATCGCAAGCCTGATCGCCGAGTACGCCGTATTCCTACCACTGGGATGGGCCTTGACGCGCATCATCGTCCTCGGCCTGATCGGCGTATTCATCGCCCACCTCGTGTTCTGGACGGCGAGCGTGCTGATCGTCGGCATTCGCCTCATCGCCCGGATCCGCACGATGACCGCCACCCCCTTCACGTGCAAGGCATGCCGAACTCACGCGTGAGCGAAACTCGCGGGCAAAGACCGCAAACTTCCGCAGCAGGCAACCCCGACAATCTGCACCGTCACCCGGAAGAGGGTCAGTGCAACGTTGGTCAAGACGCCAGAATCGTGAGTTCGACACGCACTCGCTCGCCAGGACCGCTGGTCGCAGGGGAGGACAGAAACCACGAAGGAGGCCGCCGCAGCCCTGGAGGCCGACTCAGCGCTCAGGTGAGCGAGGAGTCGATGATCGCAGGATCCGCCGAGCCGAGATGGAAGATGCCTGGGTATCCCTTCGTCTCAAATCCAAGGCTCGGATTCTTGCTGAGCGTCGACGAGCGGATGGTCGCCCGTCCCGTGCGGTCGTTCGACACGAAGAAGATCGCGCCGCCCCCCTCGTTGGCACGATTGTTCTGGACGGTGCTGCCGACAAGCTCGAGGGTCATGGTGCGGCCATCCAGGTAGATGGCGCCGCCGTTCCCACCCCCGGGCGTGCCCGCTTTGGCCGGATTGGCACCCTGGCCGGTCGCGTTGTTGTCGGTGAAGGTGCTCTGGGTGATCTTCCAGGAGACGCCGATGCTCGCCGTCGCGCCGCCGTTGGAGCAGCGGTTTCCGGTGAAGGTGCTGTTGGACACGCTGACCGGACGCCCTTGGTACTGGCTGAGCACCCGAAGGGCTCCGCCCCCCACATCGGGTCCTGTCGCATCACACTGGTTCTGGGTGAAGGTGCTGTCCTTGATTGTGAGTTGGCCACCCCTCACGAAGACGGCGCCACCTCCTCCCCCATCGGTCGTCTGCCCGGTGGAGTTGCCGCGAGTGAAGGTGAGACCCTGCAGGGTCAACGTGGGATGTGCCTGGTCTTGGCAGTGCGACGTCGTCCACTCTTGCTCCTTGTCGCAGGTATTCATGTAGAGGATGCGGCGCGCTCCCTGGCCATCAAGGGTGATCAGTCCCTTACCGTCAATGACGATGTCGGGCGAACTGTTGACAACCTTGGCGGTCGCATCCATGGCGATCGTGACCGGCTTCGGGCCGCAGTCGAAGGCGATCACGCCACCCCGGGCGACAGCAGCCACCACAGCATCGGAGGTACAGCTGGCCGGGGTTCCGGTGCCGATCACAGTGGTGGCCCCACTGTGATCGGCACTCGTCGATTCCGGTTGGGTGCTCGTCGTCGCGGGTTGCGCCGTGCTCGGTTCAGCATCCGTCCTAGAACTCTGGCTCGGGGGTGCGGCAGTTCGGCTCGGGGTCGGACTCGGGGGGGTTGGCGATCCGCTCACACTCGGGGTCGGCGATCCGCTCACACTCGGGGTCGGGCTGATCGAGGTGCGAGTTGTCGGTGCGCTCGAAGGTGCGGCCGGTTCCTCAGCGGGGATGGACTCTGGAGTTGCGACCTGGGGGGGTGCAGGCACGCACGCGGGTAGGACCAACACGGCCCCTACGAGCGCGGCGGCCATGGCCAATCGGTTCTTGGGCATGGGAACGATTGTGGCCTATGCACCGGTTCACAAGCCTGTCCCTGATGATCGACCGCGAAACAGGACGGGCCCCAGCCCTGCAGCGACTCCCTCGTCGCCTCCTGACCCCAAGACCTCAGTGGCCGTCGCCTGCTCACCCGAAGGCAGGCAGCCTCCGACGCGGGTCCTCGGACGCCGCCAGGCCCTTCATCGCCCTCTGACTAGTGTGAATGATTGCTTCTTAGTTCGCGCTGAATATGTAGGCAATGCAGGGTCTAGTCCGGTTGAGGTCGTAAGAATGATGGCCGCAAGCACTGCTACCTGCTGGGTTGTTGGGAGAGACCGAGACGCTACCGGAGTGTCGACTCGCCACAACCCGGCTCGGCCGTCGGGGAAGGAAGGCTTCGGCTCACCCTCATGCGACGTTTCACCACTGGACGGACAGCACAAGCCCCTCCGGGCAACCCGAGCGCCAACATCAATGTCGACGGTCAAGTTGCGCCAGAGGGTGCCTGTGAGTTAACTCCCGTGAGACGGGCGGCCTGATCTAGACCCCGGTCGAGGGAAGCCCCACCACCACAGGCCGATCCGATGTGGTCGTGGCGGAATCAACGGATGCTTCGTGCACCTGAGGCTGTTCCTGAACGGGCTCATCCTGAACGGGCTCATCCTGAACTGCCGGCTCATCCTGAACGGGCTCATCCTGAGCTGCCGGCTCATCCTGGACAGGCTCATCCTGAACGGGCTCATCCTGAGGCTCGGGCTCGTTCTGAGGCTCGGGCTCGTTCTGCGGCTCGGGCTCAGCCTGCGGCGCAACAGCATCGAAAGTGATGGAGTTGCTGACCTCGAAGTCACGAACGACCGAGGTGGTCATGGGCTGGTAGTTCGCCGGATTCGACGTGCCAGCCATGAAGACCACCTCAGCGCCCTGCCACGAGCTAGAAGCGCTCACCGATACCTCACCAGCGGCCTCCGCGCGGATCCAGAACTCGGAACCTGCGGCGATCTCGGTGATGGTGGTACCGGAAGCATCAACCATCACACCGTTGGACACGGTGACGGTGGCGGAATCAGCCGGGGTGCTCACGGTGAACGGACCGGCGAGCTCGCCCTCGACCGCTGCGCCCGCCTCGCCACTGATAACGAGCTCGAAGGACTCCTCCTGCGCGGAAAGTCCGCCCTGCACCAAGTAGTTGTACAGCGCGGCCACTTCCTCGGCACCATCGGTGGCTGTGAACCGGGTCTCCATGGTCTGAGTCCATGTGCGCGACGACTTGTGCCAGCGGACGAAGCCACCGTGCGTCTCATCGTTGACGACCGGGTAGGCCACCTCGGCGAGCGTGGAGTTCTGGCCCATCAGGTACTGGATCGCGGCCTGGGTCACGGCAGTAACCAGACCCTCAGCTGTGTTGGCGTTGTGATCGAAGGCAGCTGAATCGAGCCCGGCGGCAGCGAGTGTGCCAGAAACATCCAGAGTGGGAACTGAGTGGAGCACAACCCACTCGACGGCGATGCGCTGTTCCTCAGTGAGGGTGGAGATCTGGCCGGGAGTAACCTGGTTGAGTTGCCTCGCTGCCGGCAGCGACGCGTTCAGGCAGTAGACAGGCAGCACGCTACCGTCAGCCAGGGTGACGGTCTGCGCCACCGATGCAGTCTCGACGCGGTACCCCTGCAGCTCAGGGAAACCATCGAGCTGGCCTTGGGGGGTGTCAATCGGGAACAGTAACCCGTAGCGGTCGTTGCCGCCCCCCTCTATCGTGTGATGCACGCCATAGGCGCCGACGGACGCACCGTCGAGCTCCGTCGCCTGCGCCGTGAGCGGCATGGCCACCAGGCCACCTGCCAGCACGAGCGCAGAGATGGCACGGAAACTACGTCTCATAACTTTCCCCCATTGGTATTTCGAATAACCGATGCCCATATTCCTACCACGGAGGCGGGATCATCTTCACCTCGATCCGTCCGCCAATTCGCCCACTTGAGCGGTGAAACCCGCGTGACCAGGGGCTCACTCTTGAGGCGGGCCCTAGGCTCCGCTGGCGGGCACACCGATGCTCTCTCGCGAGGCGGTGGCGGCCGTCGACAACGGGGTTCCAACCCCCTCTGGAGACTCGCCGGTGATGGGGTGAGTAGCACGTCGCAGAACACGGCATCGTGGGGCAGCCCATCGTCCGCAACAACGGTCGCGATCGCCTGGAATTGGTCCGGGGCCTCCGCGGCCAGGAAGTACTTCACCCGCAGCGCGCGGGTGATCCGCGGCGCGCAGCGTGACCCTCCCATCGCTTCCCAGCCGGCCCCAGAACAGTTCGCTGTCGGTCAGCACCGTCGAGACTGGTCACCTGGGTCTCCACCGTCTGCGACCACGACCCGCTCCTGGACCGAATGCACCCCGACGCCACCGACGACCTGGACGAGCTGGTCGGCCCGTTTGCTGCTGGTGGGGTGAAACGCCTCGACTCTGGCCAGTAACGTCGCGGACTAGGAGGAGAACCCGACGCGGTCCGATCCGGTCAGCGTCGATTCGAGGTAGGCGGCCGTCGCGGCGCCCCGCCCGGAAAGCAGCAGCTCCGGGGAGACCGGATTGTCGATGACGATGGCATCGCAGGGAGAGAACCTGCGCTGTAGCCCATCCTCGATATCAGTGTTGACCCCGGGCGGGACGCTCACCACAGTGCGCACGAGCCCGAGCTCTTCTGCGCGGCGAAGGTGCCGGGAGACCATTGCCCGCGAGATCTGGAGCCGCTCGGCAACCCCCACCTGTTTGAGGTGTAGCTCGTGGTACAGCTTTGCCACCCGGATGATCAGGCAAAGCCGGTGGGCAGGAGTCGGCATCTGGTCCAAGAAAGACCTCCCCTCGCGCGGAGCGTCGTCCTTGCTCCCAGTTGCATGGATATCCCTACCGGGAATGCAGCATTCACTTTCGGGTAGTCAGTAGGTCTCTCACCCGCGATTCGCCCACGATCCGCGACGATTCAATCCCCGGCCGCAGCCGCACCGCCGACGGGGAGAACTGAACCCCGAGCGCGTCGGCGACGTTGCCCTCATCGTCGATCAGCACCCCAGGCAGCGAGTCGAGCTGCTCGGGCGTCATGGCAGCGTAGGAGGCATCGGAGACAACCGCCACCACGTGCGGGGCGCCCGCGATCAACGGCCGGATCCGCTGGCACGGCCGACACCCGGCCGAGATGAACACCAGGCTCACCCCCCGATCGGCGAGCCCGGATACCTTCAGATAGGTCCCCGCGGCCGGGTCACGCAGCGTGAGCCGGGCGATGCTCGCGGCGTTCGGCAGCGTGGCTGATCCGCCGCCGATGATCAGCACCGCCACGGCGGAACTGAGCACAGTCATCGCGAGCCATCCCCACGTGGGGGCATGGACCAGCATCACCGGCACTGAGATCCCGGAGGCGGCACCGGCAAGGGCCGATATGGCAGCCACCAGGAGCGCTATGTTGCGCACCAGCGTGCGAGGGCCGATGGTTCCGATGCCCAGGGAACCAAAACACGCGCATGCCACCGGCTCCGCGAAACCCATCGCCCGCGCCACAATCACCGAATAGACAACGAACAACGCCACCGTGGCCGCGGCCGCGACTATCAACGTCACGCCGCCACCGATCAGCAGCAGCGCGGCCAGGGCCAGTTCGAGGCTGGGCAGCAAGAAGCCGAGCGGCAGCCGGATGATCGAGCGCGGCAGCCGAAGCGCGACGGCGGCCTCACCGACCGCGGCCGGGGCCGCCGCCTTGGCGATGCCGCTGACCAGCAGCACAACGGCGCACAACAGCTGGGCAACCACGAGGTAATCCACACCTCATTGTGACCCGATTTCCCCGCGATCAGGAATCGCGATCAAGAATCTCACGCAACACCTCAATTCCCCGGTCATCGAGCTCGTCGACCTCATCCGACCAGGACACCAGGCCGCCGTAGCCGGCGACCACCTCAGCCCAGGGCATGCGTTGCAGGTAGCTGGGCCGCAGCACCAGACAGTCGGGATCGGCGGACCACAGCACCGAATTCTGCCAGCCACGGCCCAGCGCCGACAGCCTCCCACGCAGCCCCGCCGCCCCCGTCTGATCCGCCTCATGGAAGACATCGGGCGAGACCCGCATCGCGTCCACCAGCCCGAGGCTCGGCAGCAGGGGAGCCCCGCAGCCGACCAGGTAGGCCCCGGGCCCGGCCGCCCGGCGGATCCCGGCCAGCGCGCTGCGGTAGCGCCGGATGCCGGCCTCACGTGGCTCCCCCGGACGCGCCAGCGCCCCGGCATAGAGGAAGTCGAGTTTGAAGTAGCTGACCCCCATGCCCGCCAGGCGCGTCACCACCCCCTCGACAAGTTCCTGCACCGCAGCAGCCGTCGGATCCAGCCCCACCTGATCGGTGCCCCAATTGATCCCGGCGGGACCGGTGACTATCGAGGGATTCGCGCTGACCAGCGGGGAGGCAGCTGCCGCGATCCAGGGCGCCAGCCAGATCCCGGCCTCGAATCCGAGCCCCCGGACCTCATCGATCACGGCGGGAAGGTCGGGCATTCCGGCCCGGGGCGCGAACCTCTCGCCCGCCCCGGCGGCCCAGCCGTCATCGATCTGGATCACATCGATGCCCAAGCCGATGTCGCGAATCCGTCGTGCATTGCGCACCACGTCCGAAGCTGTGATGGCCTCGAAGAACCGATACCAGGTGCACCACACGCGCGGGGCAGGGCGATCCCGGCGGATAGGATCGGCGACGTGGTGCCCCCAGGCGCGCAACGCGGCGATGCCGTCGCCGCCGCGGTAGGCCTCGACCGGCCCGTCCGCCTGGATCACCACTACATCGCCGCGATGCCTGGCGCGGATCGTCGGCACGGATCCGGTGGGGTCGACGGCGCCGTAGGCAACCGCCTGCCCGCCGGTATCGACGGCGAGCAGGCCCTCGCCCTGGACGCCGTCGGGGGCCAGCGCCACGCCGGGGCGAAACCGCATCAGGTGCTGCCAGGCTTCGCCGGGACGGTGCCCGGCCAGGCGGGAGTCGTACCAGGTGGCCGGGCTCCAGCTCTGCCAGCCCTCGGCGTAGACGCGCAGGCCCGGGTGGTGGCGGTACTGGGCCAGCGTGGTCCAGCTCATGGCGCCTCGGCCGGAAGTTCCAGCCGCACCGGCGCACCCCCCGCCAGGGCGCTGTCGCGGGCGGCATAGCTCGCCAGGGTCGCGCCGATGACCGAGGCGACATTGTGTTCGGGCTCGCGGTCAGCATCGATGGCCGACAACAATTCGCCCATCGCCGCGGCGAACCCATCGACAAACCACTGCCCGTGCAGCGCGACGCCGCGCTCACCGGCGGCGGTCTCCACCCGGACCTCGTCGGTGCCGCGCAGCAGGGATCCCCGGATGGTGCCGAGGGTGCCGTGGACCCAGAAGGGACAGCCATACCTAGCGGAGCGGGCGTCGCCGACGATGCGCAACGTCGCGGAGGCCCCGGATGCCGCCATGATGTGCGCGGTGGCGTGCCATGGGTTCCTGGCACGCTCCGGCTGCCCCGGGGTGCGTGAGCTGAGCGCGCAGACGCTGGTCAGCTGCCCGGGGCCCAGCCACTGCGCCGTGATGTCGAACCAGTGGTTGAGGTAGTCGACCAGCAGCATCTGGGGGATGTCGTCGAACTGGGTTCCGGCCAGTGGGGGCAGCGGTTTGTCGTGCAGGTGGGTCACCCCGATCACCTCCCCGATCTCACCGCGCCCGATGAGGGCGGTGGCGGCGCGCCAGGCCGGTGCCCAGCGCGCGTTCTGGTTGACCGCCAGCCGTTGCCCCGCCGCGCTGGCCCGCGCGGCCAGCGCCAGCAGCGGCGCCAGCTCGGCCGGGCTGCCGACCGCGGGCTTTTGGATCAGTACGTGTTTGCCCGCGTCGAGGGCGGCCTGGATGAGCTGCAGCCGCGGCCCCGGGGGTGTGGCGATATCGACGACGTCGACGCTGTCGTCGGCCAGCGCCGCCTCGGGGCTGGCGTCGTGGCGATAGCCGGGCAGCTCCGCGCAGAGCCGCGCCAGGTCCCGGCGCCACAGGCCGGCCACCTCCAACCCCAGCTGCCGGTAGGCGGGGATGTGTGCCGTGGCGACGATGGCGCCCGCCCCCAGGATCGCCACCCGGTGCTGCGCGCTCATGGCTGCTCGAATCGCAGCACTGCCTGCACTATTGCCGGGTCACCCGCATCGAGCCGGTGGAAGATCTCCGCGACATCGGCGGCGTCGACCACGTCGGTGACCAGTGGGGCCACGTCGAGGCTGCCGCGCTGGATCAGGCCCATGACTGTGCGCACGAGCCGGGGCTGATCCCAGCGCCCGGCGAGCCCCGCGGGGACCCCGCCAATCTGACTGGCCACGATCCGGACCCGGTTGTGGTGGAACTCCTCGCCCAACCGCAGCCCCTCCGCGGCGCCCTGGTAGAAGCCGGAGGCGGCCACGAGCCCGTCGGGCCGGACCGCGCGAATCGCCTCGTGGAGGGCATGCGTGCTGCCGGACAGCTCGA
Organism: Arachnia sp.; assembly: GCA_047972985.1. Taxonomy (GTDB): domain Bacteria; phylum Actinomycetota; class Actinomycetes; order Propionibacteriales; family Propionibacteriaceae; genus Arachnia. Next base: position 32,950 of record JBKEBG010000070.1, on the reverse strand, counting down.
TGGCGCAGTCCACCCCGCCCGGCACTAGGCCGCGGATGGCGGCCCCGGCGCCACCGGCACCCTCGGGCGGGATGGCTGCCTGGGCCCCCATTGAGACGGCAAGGTCACGGCGCTGCGGGATAGCATCGACCGCGACGACGCGGCCGCCCGCCAGACCCGCGAGCCTGGTGGCGAGCAGCCCGATCACACCTTGCCCGAAGATCGCCACGTGTTCGCCGAGGCGCACGTCGGCGGCAAGCACTGCATTGAGCGCGATGGAGCCCACCCGGGCGAAGGTCCCTGCCACCGGATCGAGGCCTTCTGGGATTCGTCGCCAGCTGAGCGCCTCGGCCGGGCGCACTGCCTGCGAGCGATGCCCCCAGATCCCGTGGACCAGGACGCCCACGACCAACCCGTGGGCCTGCGATCCCACCTCGACCACGCATCCGACCTCGGAGTACCCCCATCCGCGCACTGGATAGGCGAACGTCGCTTCGCCGTCGACGAAGAGCCGGGCCGACTCGTCCCAGGTCTTGGTCAGGTACGGGTTGGATCCCCGATATGCGGTCAGCTCAGTGCCCGCGGAGATACCGGAGTACACGGTGGCGACCCGTACATCGGTGGCCCCGAGAGGTTCGGGATCCTCCGGGACCAGCCGTACTTGGCCCGGGGCCCAGAACTCAACCACATCGCCCATCGCCTAGTCCTCCTTGATCCAGCGGTAGTGATCAGTATCGAGCCGCAACCCCTCGACGCGTTCTCCTGTGAGCACATCAGTGCCGATCGGGCCCGGCACGTCGATGGGCCGGCCGGACACGTTGACCACCGCCAAGATCGTGTCCCCCGGCTCGCCGCGGCGCACCGCGAAGGTCTGGGCGCCGAGATCGACCACCTCCTGCGGGGCCCACGGGCCGAACTGCTGATGCGCGGCGCGCACCCGCAACAATGTGCGCAGGCCCTGCACTATGTCCGCGCGCCGGGGCGAGTGGGCGATCTCGGCGAGCAAGGCATCGGCCTGAAGCTGTTGCCGGTTGATCCGGCGGTTGATTCCCGAGGCGGCCATGCCCTTCTCGTCGTGGCTGGATCCGACCAGCGAGTGGACGTAGACCGCCGGGACCCCGGCCAGGCTGAACAGCAGCGCGTGAGCCGCGAGCGCCCGCCGGGCCACGGCCCAGGGATCATCGACGGCTCCGGCGAGGGCATCGAGGTAGCTGACGTTGAGCTCGTAGACACCTTGCCCGCCGTCGGCGGTGGTCGCGTAGGACACAGCCCCGCCCACGGCCAGGGCTCGTTGGACTAGGCGTTGCCGGTCAACCTCGGGCAGCACCGGCTCCACTGCCCGCATTCCGATCCCGTCATGGCTTGCCAGGAAGTTGAACCAGGTGGTTCCTCCCGGGGGTGGGTCGAGGTGGGCCACCCACGAGCTCAGCGCCGAGGCATCCCCCGCCACGAATGTGTGCAGCACCAAGGGAGGTAGGACGAACTGGTAGACCATGTGGGCCTCGTCGAACCCGTCTCCGAAGTATGTGATGTTGTCCTGGTGAGGCACGTTGGTCTCGGTGAGGATCCTGGCCCCTGGGGCGATGTCGTCGACGATTGCCCGCCACAGCTTGATGATCGAGTGCGTGCCTGGGAGGTGGATCGACGTGGTGGCCGAGGCCTTCCACAGGTAGCCGATAGCGTCGAGCCGCACAGTGGTGGCCCCGCGTGCCAGGTAGCCGAGCAGCACATCGGTCAGTTCCAGGATCACCTCGGGGTTGGCGGCGTTGATGTCCACCTGATCGGGGCCGAATGTGGTCCAGGCCGCCACCTGGTTGCCGTCGGGGCGGGGGTAGGAATGCGTCAGCGGGCTGGTGCGCGGCCGCACCACGCGGGAGACGTCGAAGTCGGGCCCTGGCGAGATGAAGAAGTCGGCGTAGCGGGGGTCGCCGGCCAGCCAGCCCACAAACCAGGGGGAGGAGCTGGAGACGTGGTTGGCGACGAAGTCGAACATGAGCTGGTAGTCCTGACCGAGGCCGGCGACGTCGTCCCAGGTGCCCAGCCTCGGATTGAGCTGGCGGTGATCGACCACGCCGAATCCGTCGTCGGAGGTCCACGGGAACATCGGCAGCAGGTGTACGTCGGAGACAGCCTGGCCCACTGTGTGGTTGAGCACCTCGCGCAGCGTGACCAGGGGTGCCTGGCCGCTGCGGACCACCGAATCGGCGTAGGTGATCACGTAGGTGGTCGCCTGGTCCATACGGGCGCGGTGCCTGCCCTTCAGGCGGGGCCGGTAGGTCTCGACCAATTCGGCTATGCCTCTGAGGAGTCGCTCACGCCGCTGCGGATCGTCGGGGAACAGGGTCAGCGCCTGCGGCTCCAGCCGATCCAGCAGCGTCGGAGCCGATGGCTCTTTTTGACCAGTCATTGCACTCCTTTGGGCGAGGCATTGATCTACTTATGCCTACATGGTATACATAAGACGTACCGAAGGGCACCCAGGCACCACACTCAATGAAGAGAGGAATCAACTGATGCTTCCGAGAACCACACGCCCGGCAGCGGCGGTGTCCGCAGTGGCGGCCATCGCCTTGGCGCTGACCGCCTGCGGGTCCGGGGCGCCCGAAGAGCGCGAATCAGACGGCAGTCTCTTGGTCTGGTCGCTAGAGGTCCAGCCCGACCGAGTAGCAGCCACCCAAGCAGAGCTGGACACTTTCTCCGAACAAACCGGCATCGAGGTCGAGCTGGTACCCGTCGAAGAGGCCCAGGTCTCCCAGCTCATCTCGGCGGCGGCGCTCTCCGATGAGATGCCCGACGTCATCGGCTCGGTCTCCCTCGGGCTGGTGCGCACCTTCGATGGCGACGAGTACCTCAACCACGACGCCGCCGCAGCCGTCATCGAGAACCTCGGCGCCGACACCTGGGAGGACGGCGCGCTCACGCTGACCCAGGAGGACGGGGAGCAGCTGTCGGTACCCAGCGACGCCTGGGGCCAAATCCTGGTCTACCGCACCGACCTATTCGAGGCCGCCGGGCTGGAGCCACCCACCACCTACGAATCGCTGCTGACCGCGGCCCAGACGCTGACCGAAGGCTCCCAATACGGCATCACCCTGGCCACTGACGCCTCGGATCCCTTCACACAGCAAACCCTGGAGGCGCTGGCGCTGGGCAACAATTGCCAACTCGTCAACGACGCCGGAGAGCCGACCCTGGACAGCCCCGAATGCGCCGCGACAATCGAGCTCTACGGGCAGCTGGCCGCCGAGTACTCCCCCGCAGGCACCCAGACCGTCGACACCACCCGCGCCTCATACTTCTCCGGCCAGTCGGCCATGACGATCTGGTCGACGTTCCTACTCGACGAGCTCGCCGGCCTGCGTAACGACGCCGCCCCGTCCTGCCCGGAGTGCACCGAGCCCGGCTGGCTCGCACAGAACACCGGCATCGTCCCGCTGGTCACCGGCCCCGACGCGGCAGGCAATGCCGGCAGCTACGGCGAGATGACGTCGTGGGTGATCACCTCCTCGGCCGCCGCCGACGATTCGCAGCAGCTGGTCGAGTTCATGATGTCCGATGGCTACCCGGGCTGGTTCGGGATGGCACCCGAAGGCAAGTTCCCCGTGCGGGCGGGTACCGCGGACGACCCGAGCGTCTACATCGACACCTGGGCCACGCTGCCCACCGGCGTCGATGAGAAGCTGCCGCTGAGCCAGGTGTACCCGGCCGAGACAATCACCACCATCATGGAGGTGCCGGCAAACATTCACCGGTGGGCAATCCCGCAGGGCCACGGTGCTGTGCTCGGGCCGCTGACCGCCGAACTTCCCCTGGCCAAAACCATCGCCGACCTGTCCTCGGGCTCGATCGACGCCGCTACGGCGCAACAGCAGATGCAGGAGGCCGCCACCGAGATCGCGGAACGCTGATCCGGTGTCGACCAGCACTGCGCAGCCTGTGGTGGGGGGCACCGCCCCCCACCCGCCGACCCAACGACGCCGCGATGCCATCGACGGCTGGTGGATGTCCGGGCCGATCACCCTGATCGTCTTCCTGGTCATCATCTTGCCCATCGCCTGGACCTTCGTGCTCTCCTTCCAGGAGGCTCGCTACAGCGATGTCGCTCGCAACGGGTTGTTCAACCCGTTCACCCTCGACAATTACATCGACACCCTCACATCCGCCGGGTTCTGGTCGTCGATCGGCACCACAGTCACCTACACCATCGGCACCACACTCGGATCGATCATCGTAGGATTCGTCGCGGCACTGGCGCTGCGAGACAAGTTCCGCGGTCGCGGCGTGGTGCGCGCGCTGATGCTGCTGCCCTATGTTGCCCCGGTGGTCGCGGCCGCCTACGTCTGGGAGGTGATGCTGAGCCCGCAGTACGGGGTGATCAACGCCATCGGAACCACCTACCTAGGCTGGGATCAGCCAGTCAATTTCCTCGGCACGGCACCGGCAGCACTGCTGACGGTCATCGTCTTCGAGATTTGGCGCTACTTCCCGTTCGCCTTCTTGTTCTTCGCGGCCGCGCTGACCGGGCTGGGTAAGGACATCGAGGAAGCAGCCGTCGTGGACGGCGCCACCCCGTGGCAGAAGTTCTGGTTCGTGATCTTGCCGCAAATGATGCCGGTGATCTTGCTGCTGACATTGCTGCGGATGGTCATGACCTTCAACAAGTTCGACGATATCTATCTACTCACGGGCGGAGCCGCTGGAACCCAGGTTGCCGCGGTGCGCGTCTATGACCAGCTCGCCGGGTCGAGCGACATCGGCGCCGCCAGCGCCAATGCAGTGATCCTGGCGATCATCCTGGCGATCGCCCTGTGGCTGTATATGCGCTTCTCGAACCGCGTGGAGGCATCCTGATGACGAAGGTTGAGCTGCAAACCCGCCTGTTCACGGTACTCAAATGGGTCGCCATCGCCGTTTTCCTGATCTCGACGATCTTCCCGTTCTACTACATGTGTGCGATGAGCTTCGTCCGCATCGAGGACCTGCTGCGCAATCCCCTCGACATCTTCCCCGCGCTCAGCGACATGACCATGGAGACCTACCGGCGCGTCCTGCTGCCCACCGAGGAGGGCGGCTTCGGCTTCGGCAGGTTCATGCGCAACTCGGCAATCGTGGCGGTCAGCGCCACCGCCTTGACGATGCTCCTGGCGATCCCGGCGTCCTACGCGATGACCCGGCTCCAGTTCGCGGGAAGGCGCCAGGTCTCGTCGATCTTCCTGGCCGTCTACATGTTTCCCACGATCATCATCGCCGTGCCGATCTTCGTGGGTTTCCAGGTGCTGGGATTGGGCTCCAGCCTGTTCGGCCTCACGATCGCCTATATCGCGCTGACGGTGCCGGTTTCGGTGCACATGCTGCGCTCGTATCTCAGTGGCATTCCGGAATCCATCGATGAGGCGGCGCTGGTCGACGGGGCCTCCAGGTGGACGATCCTGGTGCGCATCACAATTCCATTGTCGATGCCGACGATCATCTCGACCGCCCTGTATTCATTCATGATCGCCTGGAACGAGTTCCTCTTCGCATTGCTGTTCCTGTCGGCCAAACAGGACCTGTGGACGGTTTCGCTCGGCCTGACTCGGCTCGCTGACGGGCAGGAGGTCTCCAAGACAATCCTCATGGCAGGCAGCGTGCTCCTGACGGTTCCCATCGTTATCCTGTACGGCGTAGCCGAGCGGTGGCTCACCGAAGGACTCACCGCGGGAGCCAACAAGGGGTGACATGGGATACGGACCCGGTGACGTCCTGCAACTGATACGCAGCGGCCGGGCAACCACCCGCAGCGAGATCCTCGTCGAGACGGGAATGTCGCGGGTTACCGTCACCCAACGGATTGAGGCCCTGCGAACCGCGGGCCTCATCCGTGCTGCCGGGGACGGCGCCGCCACGGGCGGCCGCCGGGCAACAACATTCGTCTTCGACCCCGACACAGTGATCGCCGTGGCGGCGCTGGATCTTGAGTCGGGACGAGTGGCCCTGGCCGATGCTCACGGCGAGATACTTGCCAGCCGGGAGATAGTGGCCCCGTTGGGCGAGGGACCACCCGATACCCTCGCGGCGGTCACCGGCCAGATGGCCTCGCTCATGGATGCCTCCGGAATCACCCAAGACCGCTTAGAGGCGGTGGGATTGTCGGTTCCCGGGCCGATCGATCCGGTCTCGCAGCGTCTCGTCGAGCCGCCGATCATGCCCGCGTGGAACGGCTGGCCGATAGTCGAGTCGATCCGGGAACGCTTCGACACCCCGGTCTATCTGGAGAACGACGCCGATGCCATGGCCTACGGCGAATGGGGGCTGGAAAGCGACGCCGCCACGCGCCCGTTCTTCCTGGTCAAGGTCTCCGAGTTCATCGGCGGCGGAATAGTCCTCGACGGGCGGATCTTCCGGGGCTACGACGGCGGCGCTGGCGACATCGGCCACGTCTTCGTCGGCGGCGATCAGCTGTGCCGGTGCGGCCGCCGAGGCTGCCTGGCGACCGAAGCCAGCGGTGATGCGGTGGTCACCAGGCTGCAGAGCCAAGGGGTGCCCGTCGAATCAGTGCCCGACATCGCCCGGCTGGTGGCCACCGGCGACGCCAGGGTCACCGGTGAGGTGCACCGGGCCGGTGAACTCATCGGCCAGGTGCTGGGCACCGTCGTGGGTGTGTTGAACCCCGCGAGCCTGGTTGTCTCAGGCGCCTTGGCCTCGACAGCTCTAGTGGCATCAATCCGCACCGCTGTCTACGCCTCGACGCTGCCCCGGGCAACCAGGCACCTCGACATCCGTCAGGGCCGGCTGGGAGACAGCAGCGCCCTGACCGGCCTGGCACGGGTGGCAGTGGCCGATGTGTTCTCGGCGGCCCAGGTCGATCAGCGCCTGTCGAGGTCGTGAGTCCTCGCCGGGCGCCCGGCTGGGCGCCCGGCGCCGCAGACACGTCTCGGATCCCGGCGACTCAGCTACCCGAGACGCCCGATCCACGTCAGCATCGACGAGGTCGACACGTCTCCCGCGCCCCCGGTCAGGACGAGATCGGCCACGGGATGCTGGGCCTGCGCGTCCGACGGCGACGAAGGCAACGCCACGCAGCGCATGCCTGCCGCCCGAGCCGCCAGCACACCGGGCACTGAATCCTCCAGCACCAGGCACGCCTCGGGCGCCACCTGGAGGCGCCTGGCCGCCTCCAGGAAAAGATCGGGGTGAGGCTTGCCGCGGCCCACCTCGGCCGCGGCAAGCGTGCACTCGAAAACACCGTCGAGCCGCAGCGAGCCGAGCGCGAGATCGATAAAGCCCCGCGTCGACCCGGAGGCGACGGCAAGCCGGTACCCCCGATCGGCGAGCTGCCTGGCCAGGCGGACCATCGGCTCGAAACCGCGCAGGTGGGAGCGCAAGGCTTCATGGTGATGCGCCTTGCGGTGTTCGAGCTGTTCGGGGGTGACCCCACTCAAGGAGTAGATGTCGATGAAGGCCTGCATGATCTCGCGACTGCCGCGCCCCATGAGCCTGGCCTTCACATCGAGGCCGTAGCCGGTCACGCCGAAGTCCAGCAGCGCCCGCCGCTCGGCCTCCAGGTGCAGCGGCTCGCTGTCGACCAGCACCCCGTCGAGGTCGAAGATGATCGCTGTGCTCGGCCCCGCCGGGCCGCCGGTAGTCTCGCCTGCCACTCAGATGTCCTGATTCGTGGGCAACAACACAAGATCGCGCACCGTCGAGTTCCTCGGCCGGCTGAGCATGAACTGCGCCGCATCCGCGACATCGCTGACCAGCAGGCCCTTGCCAGCCTCGGCGAGCTGCTGCATCTGCGACTCATCGGCCAGATCCGGGGCTGCCTTGCGCCACAACTCGTTCAACACTATGCCCGGCGCCAACGACGAGATCCGCACCCCGCTGCCCACCAGCTGGCGACGCACCCCGTGCACGAACGCCTGTATCGCGTGCTTGGAGCCGGAGTACACCGGCTCCCACTCGATCGACTGGTGCCCCGAGACCGAGCTCGTCACCAGAATGTCGCCCTCGGATTGGTTGCGCATCACCGTGGCTGCTGCCCGGACCAGATCCATGGCTGCGGCAGCATTTGTGCGCACCAGATCGTGGATCTCGGCCCCGGAGGTGTCCCAGATATCGCCCTGGACGTAGATCCCGGCGTTGACACAGGCTATGTCGAGGCGGCCCAGCCGGGCCACCGCGGCATCGACGATGGCATCGGCCGCACCGGGGGCAGACGCATCGAGGGCGAGGATCTCCACGGCCGCTGCGCAGTCGCGAACAGCTTCGAGCCGGGGGACGTCACGCCCGACGGCCAGCACCCGCGCGCCCTGCGATGACAGCATCTGCGCCAGGCCACGGCCGATCCCAGAACTGGCCCCGGTGACAACTGCACACTTGTCCTGAAACACTCTGCACCCCTCAAACGATCGTGAATCCGCCGTCGATCACATAGCTCTGGCCCACCACATAGGACGACTCGTCCGAGGCCAGGTATGCCACCAGCCCGCCGAGTTCGGGGGGCTCACCCATCCTGCCGAGCGGAATCCGGCTGACCCATTCGCGTCCCAGTTCGGGGTTCTGGTCGGTGAACTGGCGGGTGATGTCGGAGGCGAAGTAGCCCGGGGCGATGGCGTTGACGCGGATCTGCAACGGCAACCACTCGACGGCCAGGCACTTGGTCAGCATCGACACCGCCGCCTTTGACACGTTGTAAGCGGTTTGATGTTGCGGAACATTGACGATGAACGAACTCATCGACGCGATATTGATGATCGAGGCAGCCCTGCCCCGGTCCCGGCTGCGCTGAGCTTGGATCTGGGCGCAGGCCCAGGTGGCTCCGAGGTTGATATCCATGACTCGTTGCCACTGCTCGGGGCTGATATCGATGGCGTCGGCGAAGACCGAGACCCCGGCGCTGTTGACCAGGATGTCGACGGGGGCGCCCAGGCCCGCCTCGACCTCGTCGAAGGCGCGGACCACCTGGCGCTGGTCGGTCAGGTCGGCGATGACCGCCACGCTGGTCACGTTGTACTCGTCGGCCACCTTGCGCGCCGATTGCTCGACGCTGTCGAGGATGTCCACCAGCCCGACGTGCACGCCACATCCGGCCAGCGCCTGGGCCATACCAAGCCCCAAACCCCTGGCTCCGCCAGTGATCAATGCAGATTTTCCGATCAGATCCTCAAACATGTTCCTTCTCCAAGGTAGTTGTTTCGCCCTCACCGCGCGGTGAGGGCGGCTCGCCCGCTTCGTCGCTGCGACGGCGGCGGGATCGTCGGATCCAGCCCGGGGCAGCGAAGTTGCCTTGACGCAGCTGGTCCACCAGCGCGGCGAGGACGATCACCACACCGATGCTCAACTGCTGCAGGAACGGCGAGAGATGAAGCAGCACGAAAGCGTTCTGCAGGGCACCCAGCAGGATGGCGCCCAGCAGGGCACCGACCACGGAGCCTCGTCCGCCGGCCAGGCTCGCCCCGCCGATGACCACTGCGGCGATGACGAACAGCTCGTCACCCATTCCCGCGTTGCCCTCGGCGTACCCGGATTGGGTGGCGTAGACGATTCCGGCGATCGCTGACATAGCGCCGGTGATGACGAACAACATCGCCCTGGTCCGCTTCACCGGGATCCCACCGAGCCGCGCGGCTTCCATGTTGTCCCCGATAGCCGTGACCCGGCTCCCGAAAACGCTACGTGACAATATGAACTGCCCGATGATCGCGAGCCCCACGAAGATGACAGCGCTCCAGGTCAGGTAGCCCCATACCGAGCCCTGCCCGATGACCAGGACCTCCGGGGACAGCTGGATCGGCAATCCGCCGGTGACGATCTCGGTCAACCCCCTGGCTATCGAGAGCATGCCCAACGTCACGATGAACGAACTGACCTTGCCCACCACCACGACCAGTCCTTGGACGAGCCCGACCAGGCACCCGCACAGCACAGTCAGCGCCACGGCCAGCCATGCGTTGACGCCCTGGGACATCAGCCACGCCCCGACTGCGCCGGTGAACCCCAGGACCGAACCGACGGAGAGATCGATCTCGCCGCCGATTAGGACGAATACCTGGCCGACAGCCATGATCCCGATCACCGCCACCGACTGAAGCACGAAGCCAGCGTTTTGGGAGGTCAGGAAGTGTGGATTGAAGAATCCGAACGCCAGGGTGAGCGCGATGATGACGATGAACAGGCCGAACTCCTGCCGGGCGAGTAGAGATTTCACACTGTTCATGACTGCTCCCAAACCTCGTGTGCCACAGTTTCCACGGTCGGCTCGAATTCCTCGCCGAGCGCGGCGGCCACGACCGCTCCCGCCTCGGGTCCGCCGGCGAAGCTGCCGGTGATTCGTCCGTCTTTGACGATCACTACCCTGTCGCTGAGCTCCAGCACCTCCTCCAAGTCGCTGGAGATGAACCAGACCGCCAGGCCGCGCACCCTGGCAAGGTCCCGCAGGATCGCATAAATCTCGCGTTTGGTGCCGACGTCGACCCCGCGGGTCGGCTCGTCCAAGATCAGCACTTTCGGCTCGCTGGCCAGGGCCCGCGCGAGCAGCACCTTCTGCTGGTTGCCACCCGAGAGGGCCTTGATGGCAGTGGCCACCGAGGGTGCCCTGACTCCGAGCCGCCCGGCGAGATCAGTCATGCTGGCTACCTGCGCACCGCGCCGCAGGATTCCCAGCACCGAGAAGTCACTCAAGACGCTGGTGGACATGTTGAACACGATGTCCTGGGTGTAGAAGACCCCGGTGCGACGCTCCTCGGAGATGTATCCGATGCCGGCGTCGACGGCTTGGGCCGGGCTGCGCAGCCAGCCCTCGCGGCCATTGACCATCACAGTCCCGGCGTCCAGCTGGTTGGCGCCGATGGTGGCGAGCGCGATCTCGGTGCGTCCTGCGCCGACCAGCTCCGCCATCCCGACGATCTCCCCGGCGCGGACCTCGAAGTCGACGTCGGTGAAGCCGGGGCCGGTGCATCGGCTGAGCCGCAGCATCACCGGCCCCGGCTCGTCGGCCGCCACAGCATCCTCACCAGTGACGATGCTGGGAAGTTTCTCGCGTCGCTTGTCCCCCGCCATGTGGCGGATCGCATCCTCGGCCGGGATCTCCTGCGGGCTGCCAGCGGCCACTCGCATCCCGTCGCGGAGGATGACTATCTCGTCGGCGAGCTCGTAGACCTCGGAGAAGCGATGGCTCACTAGCGCGATCGCGGCTCCCTGCGCCGCCAAGCGTCGTACTGCCGAGAACAACACATTGGTTTCCTGCCTGCTGAGGCTGCTGTTGGGTTCGTCGAGGAACAGCACCCTCGGGTCCCTCGATAGCGCACGCACGATGTCGACCATCTGCCGTTGGGCCGCCGAGATGTGGCGGCACAGCCGCCCGGGATCCGGGAGCAGCTCGGTCATGTCGAGGCGCTCCAGGAGCTCCTTGGCCCGCGCCACCAGACGGCCTGGCCGCCGCAACGCGAACATGCTCCGCTCGCCGAGATCGTCGATGAAGAGGTTCTCGGCGACTGTCATCTCGTTGACCAGCTGCGGTTCCTGGTGGACCACGAAGATCCCGCGGCGCATTCCTTCGACGGGGCTGCCCAGACGGACCGCGGCCCCATCGAGTTCGATCCTTCCCCGATCGGGTTGCATCTCGCCCGAGGAGATCCGGATCAGGGTGGATTTCCCTGCCCCGTTTTCCCCCAGCAGCGCCGTGATCAGGCCAGCCTTGATCTCCAATGAGACATCGGTCAGCGCGTGGACACCGGCAAACGACTTGCTGATTCCGCTGACGCGCAGCACGCCCTGGTGCTGCGCGTCAGGCGACCACTCACCCATGTTCGGTCCCTTCCTCGGGTGGAGACCTCGGCTAGGACGTGCCCACGGTGCCGAGCGGCTGGGTGTCTGGATCGTGATCGTCGAGGTTGTCCAGTGTCACGAACGGGGCTGCGGCGGCGACGTTGACCTCGTCGGGCATTTCGCCGGTGGCGATGACGTTGTACAAGGTGATCGCAACGTTGTATCCCTGACCGAAGGCATCCTGGCCGGTCACGCCGTAGAGGCTGCCGTCGCGCAGCGCGGCGAGGTTCTCCTTGGTGATGTCGTAGCCGATGACCTTGATCTCGTCCTGTTTGCCCGCTGCCTTCACAGCCTCAGCAGCACCGAAGGGGCCTCCGGCAGTGCAGTAGATGGCCACCAGATCGGGGGTCGACTGCATGTAGTTTTTGGCGGCGGTGGAGGTTTCGCTAGCCGAGTCGTGGGCCTCGACGCCGTCGCTGACGACTGTGACGTTGCTGCCCTCCAGGCCGTCGATGAAGCCCTGCCTGCGCTTTTCGTTACTGGGTGAGGTGAACAGGTTGGTGATAATGCCGACCTTGCCGCCCTTGCCGTCGAGCGCGGCCAGGAGTTCTTTCGCCGAGTTCATGCCGGCGGCGTAGGAATCCTGCGAGTAGTCGATGACGCCGCCGGAGCCCTCGACGCATTCGATTTCGGCGTTGTAGACACCCACAGGGACGCCGTCATCGGTCAGGGTTTGGATGATGGGGCAATTGCCGTCGCCTGCGATGAAGAACCCGACGCCGTCGTAGCCCTGAACTCCCGCAGATTGCACTGCTGTGTTGACAGTGGGGACGTCGATGTCGGTGCCCGCATTGATCCAGTCGACAGTGGTGTTGTACTGCGAGAGCACAGCGTTGGCGGCGTCGGCGCCTGCCTTGACGTTGACGAAGAAGGGGTTATTTGAGTAGCCGATGATGGCGATGCGGGTGGGCTGTTCGGGGACCTGATCGGCCGGCTGTGGCCGGTCGGGAATCGGATCCATCGCCTCGGCGGCCTGGTTGGTCTGGTTGGTGGCCGAGGGGTCGGTGGAATCGTCATTGGAACAGCTGGTCAGCACCAGCGCGAATGTCGCGAGCGCGGCGCCGCACCGCAGCGCAACGCTGGTGCTGCGGCGGCGGGGCATGCGGATGTGGTCCATCTTGATCTCCTTTGATTCCAGTGCCACCCCGGGTTCGGAGGTGGGACCGATGGGCTGCTGATACCGTAAGCGAGGCGCTGCTATGAGTAAAGGGGGTGCTCATAAGAGCACCTTGGGAAGGGGTTCGACATGGGGGGACCAGCCGAATTGGTCATGATGGGATACGTCGCCCAGCGCTACTACCGCGATGGCCTCAACCGGATTCAGATAGCTGACGAGGTGGGGGTCTCACGGTTCAAGGTGGCGCGGCTGTTGCAGGCAGCCCGGGAGCGAGGGCTGGTCAGGATCACCATCAACATGCCGGACTCGATCGATCTCGACCTATCAATCCAGCTCCGGGAGAAGTTCGGCCTCCAGCGAGCAGTGGTGGTCAGAACCCCGGAGCGAGATCCCGAGGCCGGGCGCGCGAGCCTGGCCGAATCCGCCGCGCAGCTCCTGACGGAGGTGGTGGAGGAGGGAGACGTGCTGGGGCTGACCGCCGGACGCACGCTGACCGCCATGGCCCACCGCGTCGGATCGATGATCCCCTGCGAGGTGGTGCAGCTGTCCGGGGTGGCCGGGTCACACCCGGACAACGGCGTCGAGGTGGTCCGTGCGATCGGCGGTGCCTCCGGCGGACGGCAGCACCCGATCTACGCGCCGCTGTTCGTCGCTTCCCCGCACACTGCCAGCGCGCTGCGCCAGGAGCCCGCCATCGCCTCCACGCTGCGTCGCTTCGACACAGTGACCAAGGCCTTCGTCGCCGTGGGGAGCTGGGACCCGCCCGAATCCCAGGTCTTCGACAAGGCAGCCGCGCAGGGAATCCTCGGCGAGTTGCAGCAGCAGGGGGTCCAGGCCGATGTGTGCGCGACGCTGCTGGCGGCCGACGGGCGCGTCCTGCCGGGCGTAGCGGATCGGGCGATCAGCATCTCCGAGCGTCAGTTGCGCGTCATCCCCGAAGTGATAGCGGTCGCCGGTGGCGCCAGGAAGGCCGCCGCGATCAAGGCTGCGCTGACGTCGGGGATCGTCGATTCGCTGATCACCGACGCTGCGGCGGCCCGGAGCCTCCTGCGGTAGCCCCGAGCCCGGGCCCCGCGAGGCCCGTCTCAGGCCGACGGTGAGGCCGGCCCACCGAGCACGAATCGCCGTCGAGGCCAACGGTTGACGCGCATAGACCGCTGGCCACCCGATCCCGCGGTGATTCGTGCACCTCGGGCGGGCCAGGGTTGCCGGGAGCGGCGCAGCGAGCCGGAGGCTCGCGGCGATGTCAGTGGTGCGGCGGGGCCACGTCAGTGGTGCGGCGGCGCATGAACAGCGCGCCGGTCACGCCACCGCCGATGAAGGTGAGCGCCAAAGCGATAGTCATGGGCATCTCGACGCGGAAGAAGATGAAGGAAATCTCGGTCTGTTTCCAGTTGACCGCGATGAAAAGGACCGAGAACAACGCGATGGCGATGCCGATCCACACACGCGGGCTCAGCCGCCCGCCCTTGCCCGACGACTGACGGTTGCTCGGGTCGCTCATGAGTTACTCCTCGCGCTCAGCTGCCTGGGTGCAGCAGTCCCAGACTAGTGGCCTTCACCGGCTTCAGACATCCCCGGTGGACCGCCGGCTGGGCGGTGGCGCGGGCCCCCTCCCGGGACCGGCGCCCCACCGGGCAACCCGGTCATCCAGTACGGTCGTGCCATGTCAGAGCGCCTCATCACAGTGATACCGGGCCCAGTTCCCGAGCTGTTGCCCGCCGGGGCCACCACTCTCGCGGGAGACGGCTGGTCGGCCTGGGCCACCCACGACGCCTCGACGCCGCCGCCCGGGTCCGCCCCGGAGGGCAGCACGTGGGCACTGATCAGCGGTCAGCTCGCCGATGCGCCGGCCCGGTTACTGCTGCTGGATGTTGATTCGACGCTGACCACCACCGAGGCCGTCGACCTGCTCGCCGAGCACGCCGGCGTTGCCGCCGAGGTGGCGGCGGTCACCGAGCGCGCCATGCGCGGCGAGCTCGACTTCGAAGCATCGCTACGCCAGCGAGTCGCCACCCTCGCCGGGCTGCCCGTGAGCGTCTTCGACGATGTCGCCCCGCGCATGACCCTGTCCGCCGGTGCCCGCGAACTCATCGCTGCCGCCCACGGATCAGGTGCCGTGATCGGCGTCACCTCGGGCGGTTTCAGCCAGCTCGTCGGGCCCCTGGCCGAGAGCCTCGACCTCGATTTCTGGAACGCCAACCACCTCGAGACAGCCGAGGGAAAACTCACCGGGCAGGTGCTCGGAACCGTGGTTGACCGGCAGCAGAAGGCACGCGACCTGCGCCGCTTCGCCGCCGAGAACCAGGTCCCGCTGGAGCTATCGGTCGCGGTGGGCGACGGGGCGAATGACCTCGATATGCTCGACGCGGCCGGCCTCGGGATCGCTTACTGCGCCAAGCCCATGACCGCTGCCGCGGCTGACGTCGCGTTACAGTTCCCGAGGCTCGACGCGGTGGCGGCTTTCGCCCTGTGGCGCTGACCTGGAGCGGGGACATCCACGGCGGCGGCTAAATCTGCCCCTGACACCGACGGGCCGGAGCTTGTCGATAGTCTGGGGCCCTGCCAAACCACCCCGGGAGGGACCATGTCGAGGATCCGCAACGAGAAGCTGCGTTCCAAGGTCATGTCGGCCGAAACCGCGGCCGCGATCGTCCGCAATGGATGGAACATCGGCTTCTCTGGGTTCACCGGCGCCGGCTATCCAAAGGCATTCCCGCCTGCCCTGGCAGCGCGGATCAACGACGCGCACGATCTGGGCGAGGAGTTCCGGATCAGCGTCCTGACCGGTGCCTCCACCGCCCCCGAACTCGACGGTGCGCTGGCCCGCACCGGGGCCATCCGGTTCCGCGCCCCCTACCAGTCGGATCCTGACATGCGCCGGATGATCAACTCCGGCCAGAGCTACTACTCCGATATCCACCTGTCCCACATGGACCCGCAGGTGGCACAGGGCTACCTCGACAACGTCGACCTGGCCGTGGTCGAGGTCACCGCCATCACCGAGGACGGCGAGCTGGTTCCGAGCTCGTCGGTGGGCATGAACCGCACCTACCTGGAGCATGCCGACCGGATCATCCTCGAGGTCAACTCGTGGCAGTCCGAAGACCTCTACGGCATGCACGACATCTACTACCCCATCGGCGCGCTGCCGCCGAACCGGGTGCCGTTGCCGCTCACCCACCCGGGTGAGCGGATCGGGCAGAAGACCTACCGGGTCGATCCCGACAAGATCGTCGGCATCATCGAAACCGACTCCGAGGACCGGAACTCGCCCTTCAAGCCCTTGGACCACGATTCCAAGGCGATCGCGGATTACCTGCTGGAGTTCCTCGGCTACGAGGTTCGCCTGGGCCGGCTACCGAAGAACCTACTGCCGCTGCAATCCGGGGTCGGCAACATCGCCAACGCGGTCCTGGCCGGGCTCGCCGCCGGGCCCTTCGACAATCTGACCTCCTACACCGAGGTCATCCAGGACGGCATGGTCGACCTGATCGACTCCGGCAAGCTGCTCGTCGCCTCCGCGACGGCATTCTCGCTGAGCCCCGAAGCGGCCAAGCGCATGAACGAGAGCGCCGCCGACTACCGCACCAAGATCGTGCTGCGTCCCCAAGACGTCTCCAACCACCCCGAGCCGATCCGACGCATGGGGGTCATCGCCTGTAACGGCATGATTGAGGCAGACATCTACGGCAACGTGAACTCCACCCACGTCATGGGCTCCAAGATCATGAACGGCATCGGTGGATCGGCCGACTTCACCCGCAACGGCAACTTCTCCTGCTTCGTGTCCCCCTCCACTGCCAAGGGCGGCGCCATCTCCACGATTGTGCCGATGGTCAGCCACGTCGATCACACCGAACACGACGTCAGCGTCCTGATCACCGAACAGGGCCTGGCCGATCTGCGTGGCCTGGCTCCCCGACAGCGCGCGCAGGTCATCATCGAGAACTGCGCCCACCCGGACTTCCGGGAACCGCTGCACGAGTACATCAAGCTGGCACGCAAAACTGCCAACGGCATGCACACCCCGCACGACCTGCGCACGGCGCTAGGCTGGCACGTCCGCTTCCTGGAGACTGGCTCCATGGCCGACCCGGAGGACAACACCGACACCGACTAGGCTCGGCAGCGGCCCAGGACCGCGGGCCATTAGGCTGATTGTGTGAACTCTGCACTGCCCAGCGATGCCACCCACCCCCTGGTAACCCTGCGTCGAGATCTGCATCAGATACCCGAAGCCGGGCTGCATCTGCCGCTCACGCAGGCCCGACTCCTCCGCGAACTCGAGGGCCTGCCGCTGGAGATCACCACCGGGCAGCAGCTGAGCAGCATCGTCGCGGTGCTGCGGGGTGGGCGTCCCAGCGTCGGTGAGCCTCGTGTGGTGTTGCTGCGCGGCGACATGGACGGGCTGCCGGTGCAGGAGCTGACCGGGATCGATTTCGCGAGCACCAACGGCAACATGCACGCCTGCGGGCACGACCTGCACATGGCGCTGCTGGTGGGGGCAGTGCGGTCCCTGTGCGAAGCCCGCGAGGAGCTCGCCGGCGATGTGGTGTTCATGTTCCAGCCCGGCGAGGAGGGACACGACGGCGCGGGGCAGATGATCGCCGAGGGCCTGCTGCAGGCGGCCGGGGCCCGGCCCACCGCCGCCTACGCCATCCATGTCTGGTCCTCGCTGGAGCCGCTGGGCCGGTTCAATGCCCGGCCCGGCACAATGATGGCCGCGGCCGACGTGGCCCGGGTCCGGGTGATCGGCCAGGGCGGTCACGGATCCACCCCGCACCGTGCTGTGGACCCGGTTCCAGCCACCGCCGAGATGGTCACCGCGCTCAACACGATGGTCACGCGGCGCTTCGACGTCTTCGACCCCGTGGTGGTCACGGTGGGCCGGCTCTCGGCCGGCACCGCACCCAATGTGATCCCTGAATCCGCCGAATTCGACGCCACGCTGCGATCCTTCTCAGCCCAGTCCAGGGACCAGATCATGGCGCAGGTGCCCCAGCTCCTCAACGGGATCGCTGCCGCACACGGGGTCCGGGTCGAGATCGAGTTCACCGATTCCTACCCAGCCACGGTCAACCACGCCCACCACGTCGGCCTTGTCGCCCAGGCGGTCAGCGACCTCTTCGGCGAGGACAGATACCAGGAGTGGGAGCGCCCGCTGGTGGGTTCGGAGGACTTCTCGCGGGTACTTCTGGAGGTGCCAGGCTGCTTCATCGGCCTGTCCGCGTGCCCAGCAGACCTCGACCCGGGCACTGCCCCGTTCAACCACAGCGCCTATGCCCGCTTCGACGACGCTGTGCTCGCCGACGGGGCCGCACTCCTGACAGAGCTCGCCCGGCGTCACCTGAGGTGAACCAGCTCGCCGACGACATCCGGCTCGCCCTCGCCCGCAGCCGGGACCTCTCCCGGGCCGAACAGCAGCGGGCCTACATGAAATCGGCACTGCCGTTCTACGGCGTCGGTGTTCCGCAGACCCGACGCCTGGCCCGCAGCGCCGCCAGCGCCCACTGGTTCGAATCCAGGCAGGCCTGGCTCGCCACCGTGGATCACCTGTGGGACGAGGCGACCCACCAAGAGGAACGCTACGCAGCGCTCGCCGTGCTGTCCCATCCCCGCGCCCGAGGCTGGCGGGACCGCCGTCTCTGGCCCACTCTGGAGCAACTGATCACCACGGCCGCCTGGTGGGACCTCGTCGACGGGGTCTCCCCGATCACCGGGGAATTACTGGCCGCCGATGCGAGCCTGGCCGAGGACATCCGCGGCTGGGCCCGGTCCGATGACATGTGGCTGCGACGAAGCTCCATCATCGCCCAGCTCGGCGCCAAGGCCGGCACCGATACCGACCTGCTCACCGATGTCATCGAAGTCAACGCGGCCGACACCGAGTTCTTCATCGCCAAGGCGATCGGCTGGGCATTGCGTCAATACGCCCGCATTGAGCCCGAATGGGTGCGGGAGTTTCTCGGCACCCACGAGCTGCGCCCGCTCAGCGCCCGCGAGGCGGCCAAAAACATCTCCTAGCACCCGCCGCACCATCGCCGATTCTGCAGCCGACCCACTGCCGGGGGGTAGGGCCGCGGGTGGTCTACCCTGGAACCCGAGCACAGGAGGACAATGAGCCAGCCGAAGCAGATCGCCACGCTGCCCCCGTTGCCGGTATTGCGCAATGATTTGGCGCTCTCGGACCGCACGGGTGAGCCGCGGCGGCCGGCGCTGCTGGTGGTGGCATTGGTGCTATGCCAGTTCGCTGTAGCGGGGGTCGCGTTCAGCTACGCGATCCACTGGTGGGACGCCGTCCACCAGGAATCCTATGCGACCTCGGCCAGGCTCATCGAATGGGTGGCCCCCGATCCGGGCAAGTGGTTGTCGTTGACGTTGGAGGGCGTGCTGGCCGCGCTGGCCGCCCTGGTGGCCGGCGCCTGCGGGATCGCCGGGTTCCACGCCTGGAACGGGTGGCGTTGGTCGCGTTGGGCCGGCCTGGTGGCCGTCGGGCTGACCGGCGTGTGGGCGCTGCTGACGAATTGGTGGGCCCTGATCGGTCTCGGGTTGGCGGTGTTGGGCGCCGCGATACTGTTCCTGCCGCCGGTCACCGCTCACTTCGCCGCGATGCAGCGTTTCCGGGCCAGGGCCCCGCAGCCTTATCGGCGCCCTGCGCACATCTTCTACGGACGGCTGCCGCGCTACCGCTGAGCCAGATCTACTGCCCCGCTACAATCCCGGCCCATGGCGTCCCGCGATTCGGTCATCACTGCTGGTATCCGCCTGCTGCGTCAGGTCGCCGGGCGCGCGCTCGCCTCACCCTCGACGTCCCGACGCGTCCCGGCTGCCCAGACCGACGCCGGCTACCCGGGCGATTACACCCAGCGGCCCCACATCGTCTACGACCCCTACGATGACGACCTGCCCGACCCTGGCGAGGTGATCTGGGCCTGGGTCCCCTACGAGGAGGATCACACCCAGGGCAAGGATCGGCCGGCGCTGGTGATCGGCCGTGACGGGCAGTGGCTGCTGGTATTGCATGTCACCAGCCAGGATCACGATCGCGACGCGGATCAGGAGGCGCGCGTCGGGCGCTACTGGGTAGATATCGGCACCGGTGAGTGGGACCGACGCCGCCGCCCGAGCGAGGCGCGGGTCAACCGCATCATCCGCATCGACCCGGGCCAGGTGCGCCGGATCGGTGCCGTGCTCGACCGCGACCACTTCGACGCCGTCGCGCGGGCGGTGCTGCAGCACTACTAGCCTCCCGCGCCGCAACGCGCCGACGCAGGTCTGAATCGCCCCGAGGATGCCGGGCGGCCGAGGCAGCGGCTTCCAATTACTATGAGCCCATGGCGCTGGTCAATGAGTTCGTCGAACTCATCAGACGAAGCTCCCGATTGTGGTGGCGCTACCTGCCCCAGGCCGGAGCATGGTTGGTGGCGAGTTGGGCCTTCTACCAGGCCAGCGTCATCGGTTCCGCGATGCTCGGCAGCACTCATCAGGTCCTCGCGATGATAGTCCTCGGTCTGGGGGTGGTGGTCCACGCCCTCGGGCTGATCTTCGCCATCGCATCGCTGCGCCCGGCCCTGACTAGCCCGGAGGCGATTCGGGCCCGCGGGGCAAGCAGCTTGGTGCCGCCGACGGTTCTCGCCCCGGAACGGCCCATCGATATGGCACTGAACACGATGGGACCGGTGCTGGGCATCTACGCTGTTTGGGGCGTCGTCGACGAGCTGGTCCGCACGAGCTTCATCTGGAACCTCGCCTGGAACCCGTTGGGCATGACCCAGTACTGGTCGGTGAGCCTGAACCGCGACCAGCTCGGCTTTTACGTCGCGCTGGGGGCGGCCAGCCTGGTGTGTCAGCGGCTGTGGATGCTCTTGGTCCGCCGCAAGGGACCGTGGTGGCGGGTCCCGACGGTCATCCTCGAAGGTTTGTGGACCCTCTCGTCGTTCTTCATCATCCTGATCGGCGTCGGTGCGGGGCTGAGCTGGCTCGATAGCCGCAACCTCGGGCGCTGGGTGGTGTGGGCGTGGCACGGTTTCCTCAGCTGGCTCCCCGAGATCGCGCTGCCGTTCGGTCTCACGCTGCCCGAGGCGATGTCCCGGCTCGTGGCGTGGCTGCAGGAGAGTCTCCTGCCTGCCGCCTGGGAAGGGCTGCTGCTTCCGCTCATGTGGCTCGTCGTGACGGCGATGGTCTTCGGATGGCGAGACTTCCGGTTTCAGGATCTGATGCAGCAACAGACCTGGCAGCGCCTGGCGCGGTTCGCGCCCAGCGGCGACGGGCCCGTGGTGAGGCTGTTCGGCATGGTCACTGCTGACCTACGCGAAAAGTACGTCCCCGCGCTCCACTCGTTTCGGCTGATCTGGTCGGCCGGTCCTTATGTCCTGGGAGCGTATGTGGTGCTGATGGCACTGGTGGATCGGCTGGAGATGTTCGTGATGTCGATGCTGCTGCGGTGGTGGGCGGTGGGCGACGACGCTTCCCTGATCGAGATCCTTCCCGTCGCCGAGTTGGTCACCCGGATGATCACCATGGGGATCTCCATCCCCTTGTTCGTGGCCACCTTCGACCGGGCAATCATGGCCAGCGGCCAACGCCCCACCGGTCGAGCTAGGGCACCTCAACCGCCCAATACCTCGGCGGTGGGTTATCACCCTGGAAGATGACAACGCGCAGCTGGAGTTCCTGGCCCGGTAACACCACGAAGACCTGCTGGCTTTCGAAGTCCGTCGGCTTCTCGCCATTCTCATCAGGCACGGGGGTGCAGCCCTCGCTGGCGGGGCCGGCAATCACCGCGTAGCTCCGCGCGGTGAGCTGCTCCCCCGCGCCGTTGTACAACTCGAATTGGCACAGCGGCTCTCCGGTGACCTCGACGCTGGCCAGGACCCGGACGAATTCGAAACCGTCGGGGGCCGGCACCGGCACGTTCGCATCAGAGTAGCTCGGCAACTCTGACTCCCGGCTGATCGAGTCGACCCTGACCCGCACCCCTTGCTCGTCCTCGACGATCCACTCGCCCACCTGAACCTGGCTTTGGAGCTTCGGGTCCCACCGATGCGCGACGACATATCCACCGACCAGGCTCAGCGCCACTGCTGCTGCCAGCAGCGCCGCGAAACTGATCCAGGCTCGGGATCGCGCCCGGGTCATCGGGCCGGGCCGATCCGCGGCAGGGCGACAAGTATCGGGTCGGCGGCGATGTCGCTGAGGCCCGGCGTGAACCAGGCCTCGGGCCGAACCGGCGAGATGGATCCGGCAGTGCCCGGGTCGAATGAGACCTCGGAGCCTTCGAGTTGATCGACGGGGATCACGAACATCAGATCCATCTCGACGCGTTCCCCGACGTTGAGCCCCGAGGTCGTCGGGAAGGAGTAGACGTCGAGCGGGTGGTAGCTCAAGCCGTCACGGGTGTGGAGGATCACTTCGGGGTAGCTGGGGCCGCCGTGGGCCATCGCGGCGATGGTGACAACCACGAAACACTCGGCAGTGGTCAGCGACTCGCCATGCTCGGAGGTCACCGTGGTTCCGGCCTCGGCCCGGAGCAACTCAACAGTGTAGGAGTCGGTCTCCACCGCCCCGTTTGCGTCGGGATTCACCCGGAAGTCGACATTTGCGAACTCCGGAGTGCTCATCCGGATCAGCCCGACCGCCGCCAGGCTCACTATCACTGCGATCCATCCCCGCCAACCGACTCTCACGGGTCAATCACCGTTGCCTCGGCCTCGACGTGGGCCACGGCGTCGCCAGCGACGACGGTGCCGCCCTCCAAAAGTGACTCCGACAGCCGCTGATCGGTCATGATCACCCGCAGGACGAGCGGAGTCTCGGCTGAGCTGGCATCCGGCCACGTGAAGGAGCATTCGGCGTCGACGTTGATGCGTGGATGGAATTCGGTGCCGTAATCGGAGTAGCACAGCGGATCCTGCAGCAGATCGCCGTTGGGTAACTTGATCAGGAAGGAGTCACGAATCAGCGAGACTGCCGATTCGTCCATGCGATTCGTCACGTTCATCGCGACGATAACCTCGCCGTATTCGGGATCGACGGTGAAGGAATCGATCCGGTAATCCCACCATCGGGTTTCGACGACCTCCCCGAGCTGCGCCTGCCTGCCGAGGTAGGGCGCGGCCCCGGTGCCGAAACCACCCAGCACACCGATGACCGCCACCAGCGCAGCGATGAGGCCCAGCAGCGCCAGCCACCCTAGGGTGCTGGATCGCCGTTTCACGTCTCAACCATAGGCCAGGAGCCCCGGCTACCGCCCGGTGCTCCCCCACCGATGGGCGGCCGACAGCGGCTGAGTGGTTTCGTGAAAGGCAGGCTGGCGTGGTTCTCGCCCCAATGCTCTGGAGCGGGCGACGGGAATCGAACCCGCGTATCGAGCTTGGGAAGCTAGCGCTCTACCATTGAGCTACGCCCGCATGCTGTTGCAGCCGAACCAGGTTAGCGCACCTGTGCCGCCAGTCGCGACTCAGTAGCCGAACCACCCGGTTCAACCCTGATTCCACGCCCAGCCGCCGAGTCGGGAAGAATGAGGGTATCGACTCACGACGAGAGGCGGTCCACGATGGCCCAGTTTCCGGCGACGCAGCACGCGATCCAGTTCACCGGAGCCGACGAGATGGTGCACAACCCTGGCAAACCGGTCGACCCGGTAGGGCCACACCAGATGCTGCTTCAGGTGGAGTCCTGCGGGATCTGCTTCAGCGACACCAAGCTCCTCCACGCCTTCGACACCCACCCCCGCAAGGCTGACGTCGTCAGCGGTATCGACGCCGACGCGTTGGGGCAGATCCCCTCGTACCAGCCCGGGGAGCGCCCGACGGTCCCCGGACACGAACCTGTCGGCCGGATCGTCGCGGCCGGCGACGAGGTGACCCACTTCAAGGTGGGGGATCGGGTGCTGGTGCAGGCCGACTGGAAGCATCTGCGCACCGCGAAATCCAACGGCGCCTTCGGGTACAACTTCGAGGGAGCGCTCCAGGAGTACGTGGTCATCGACGAGCGGTGCGTCGTGTCCCCCGCCGGGGAAGAGTTCCTGATCCACGTCACCGACGGCCCCTCGTCGGCAGCGGTCGGCCTGATCGAGCCGTGGGCAACAGTGGAGGGCTCGTACGCGTGGGCCGAGCGCAACCACCCGCTGGTCGGCGGGCGGATGCTTGTGGTAACCAACGGCCAGACCCCCGGCCTCGAGGCACTGACTAGCCGCCACACCCCCGCCGAGACGGATGTGGTCTCCACCAAGGACGCGTCGTCGGTAAAGGGGACCTTCGACGACATCGTCTACTACGGCGCCGACTCCGGGGTCATCGAACATCTCGGTGCGCAACTGGGCACCCGAGGGGTGCTGTGCGTGGTGCTCGGCGGGCACCAGATCGAACGCAAGGTGTCCCTCGACATCGGGCGCGTCCACTACGACTTCATCCGCTTTTGCGGCACCACAGGCCACGACCCGGCCGAGGGTTACGCCTGGATTCCCGCCTCGGGTGAACTGCGCGACGGCGACAACGTGGCGATCATTGGTGCCGCCGGACCGATGGGCCTGATGCACACCATGCGCACAGTCACCGCCGAACACAGCGGATTGCAGGTGACCGCCACGGACCTCAGCGATGATCGGTTGCGCCACCTGGCCACTGTCATTGATCCGGTTGCGCAGGCGCGCGTGGTCCCGGTGACCTATGTCAACACCGGCGAAACCCAATTGCAGCCGGGCTTCACGTACCTGACGTGCCTGGTTCCCGTCGCCGCGCTGGTGGCCGCGGCGGTGGACCTGGCCGACGAGGGCGCTATCGTCAACGCGTTCGCCGGGATCCCGGCGGGCACCACCGGTGACTTCGATCTGCAGGCGATCATCGAGCGGCGTATCTTCATGCTCGGCACATCCGGCTCGGATGTCTCAGACATGCGCACCGTCCTACGCAAGATCGAGCAAGGCGTCATCGACACCCACATCTCCCTCGACGCTGTCACCGGCATGGCGGGCTTCCGCGACGCCATCCAGTCGGTGATGGACCGCACATCGGGCGGCAAAATAATGGTGTACCCGATGCTGCACGATCTCGGTTTGGTGCGGCTGGCCGATATGCCCGAGGCGCTGCCGCACGTCGCGGAGAAGCTCAACAACGGTGTGTGGACCAAGCAAGCCGAGGAGGCGCTCCTGGGGGTCTGAACCCTCACGGCGCGGCTGACGCCCCAAAATGCCCGGACTTGGCCACGACAGGCCACTACCCTTAGAGGGTGCCCAAGCAGCTTTCCGGTATGAGCCGGACGACGAGCGCGCTGTATCGGCACGCCATCAGCCACGACGCTTCGCATTTCCGGCTGATCCCCGCCGAGGTCGCCACCCCCGCCACCCTCGCCGATGTCGCGGCCCTGTGCGCCGAGGCGCGGCGCTCGCGTCGCACCATGACCTTTCGCTCCGGCGGGACGAGCCTGTCGGGGCAGGCGGTCAGCGACGATCTGCTGGTCGATACGCGCAAGAACTTCCGCGGTATCGAGGTTCGCGATGACGGCGCGACCGTCAAGGTGGGCGTGGGCACCACGCTGCGCGCGGTCAATGCAGCGCTTCGCCCCTACGGCCGCCGCCTGGGCCCGGACCCAGCGAGCGAGGTCGCCTGCACCATCGGCGGCGTGCTGGCCAACAACTCCAGCGGCATGCTGTGCGGCACGCAGGCCAATGCCTACTCAACTCTCGAGGCGCTGACCTTCGTCCTGCCCAGCGGCCACGTCATCGACACCTCGGCCCCCGACGCCGACATCCAGCTGCGGCTCCACGAACCGACCCTGGTGCACGGGCTCCTGACGCTGCGCCGCCGTGTCCTGGACAACCCGAAATCGGTTGCCGAGATCCGGCGGCAGTTCGCCATGAAGAACACGATGGGCTACTCGCTGAACTCCTTCCTCGATTTTGAGCGGCCCATCGATCTGGCCCGTCACCTGCTGGTGGGCAGCGAGGGCACCCTGGGATTCGTCGCCGACGCCACATTCCGCACAGTGGCGCTGCTTGAGCACCGCGCCACAGGGTTGGCGATCTTCGACAGCCTCGACGCCGCGGCCGCGGCGGTGCCGACCCTCGTCGAGGCGGGCTTCGACGCCATCGAACTTATGGACGCCACCGCCCTTCGGGTCGCGCAAGCACTGACACAGGCCCCCCAGGCCCTCCTCGATCTCGACGTCGACGACCACACCGCACTATTGGTGGAGGTCTCCGCACCCACCTCGGCAGCATTGGCGCAGCGGCTGACCCAGGTGGCATCAGTACAGGTTGCGACGACCCAACCCTTGCAGTTGTCGGTCGACCAGAACGAAAGGGCCCGGCTGTGGTCGGCCCGCAAGGGGCTGTACGCCGCCGTCGCGGCGAACCGTCCACAGGGAACCTCCGCGCTGCTGGAGGACGTAGCAGTACCCGTGACAGCTCTGGCCGAGGTCACCCGCAAGCTCACCACGCTCCTGACCACACACGGCTACGACGCATCGGTCATCTTTGGCCACGCCCGCGACGGCAACCTTCACTTCATGCTGTGCGAGGACTTCGACAACCCCAACAAGCTGAGCCGCTACCGCCGCTTCACCCGCGACCTGGTGAAGCTGGTCCTCGGCGCCGGGGGCACCCTCAAAGCCGAACACGGCACCGGCCGCACCATGGCGCCGTTCGTTGCCGCCCAGTACGGCGACGAACTCTACGAGGTGATGCGTGAGGTCAAGGGCCTGTTCGACCCCGACGCGATCCTCAACCCGGGCGTGATCCTCACCACCGACTCGCAGGCCCACACGCGCCACCTGAAGCGGCCACGGCGGGTGGATCCCGAGGTCGACGACTGCGTCGAGTGCGGCTACTGCGAACCAGTGTGCCCCTCGCGCGATCTGACCCTCACGCCCCGGCAGCGGATAGTGCTGCGGCGGGAGGCCGCCGCCCATCCCGGGGGCGAGTTAGGGGCGCACCTGCTCGAGGACGACGGGTACGCGTTGATCGACACGTGCGCTGTGGACTCGATGTGCGCCACGGCCTGCCCCTTGGGGCTCAACACCGGCGACCTGGTGCGCCGGCTCCGCGCCGAAAGCCATTCGCCCGCCGCCGAGCTCGCTTGGAACGCCACAGCCCGCAGCTGGGGCGCGGTCACCAAGCTCGGTTCGGCCGCCCTCACCACTGCCGGGGCCACCGGGCCCGTCGCGACGGCCGCCACCGATGTGGCCCGGCGGGTGTTCGGCAAGGACACCGTCCCGCGCTACGATCCGTCGCTGCCGCAGGGCGGGCGGGTCAAGCGCCGCGGCAGCGACGCCGCGTTCGCGGTGGCCGCCTACTTCCCTGCGTGCATCCAGACGATGTTCGGCACCAGCGGCCTGGGCGTCAGCCAGGCTCTCGGCGCCCTCGCCGATCGCGCGGGGATCGGGCTGCGGCAGGTCAACGCGGACGGGCTGTGCTGCGGTGTGCCGTGGAAATCGAAGGGCCACCGGGCCGGCTACGAGGCCATGCGGCGCAAGGCCAGGCGCCGCTTGGCCGGTACCGAACCGTCGATCCTGCTGTGCGATGCCGCCTCGTGCACCGAGGGCCTGGCACAGCTGCTCACCGGCCTCGACGATGTCCAGGTGGTGGATGTAGTGGAGTTCACCGCCACCCATCTGCTGGAACGCCTCGAGGTGGTCTCTCCCATCGAGTCCATCGCGCTGCACCCCACGTGTTCCACACGCCAGCTCGGTCTGGATCAGCACCTGCGCCGCATCGCGGAGGTCATCAGCGACGACGTCGTCGTCCCCGACCAGTGGGGCTGCTGCGGCTTCGCCGGTGACCGGGGGCTGCTGCATCCCGAGTTGACCGCCAGCGCGGCCGCCGCGGAGGCAGCCGAGGTCAACGGCCGCCGGTTTGCCGCCTATGCCTCGGCGAACCGCACGTGCGAGATCGGGATGTCCCGGGCGACGGGACACAACTACGTCCACATCCTGGAACTCTTGGAACTAGCCACCCGCCCGGCGAGGTCCTAGCCTCGCCGCGCGCCGGGCTGGCAAGTCCCCGGGCATCGGCCTGCGGGCGGCTCCTGGAATGTAGTCTGTTCCGAATGAGCGCTCATAGCCAATCCGAGTTCGGCCATTTGCGCTGCTCCGACGCCGACCGGGACCTCGTCGTGGACGTCCTCAACACCGCCTATGCCGATGGCAGGCTCTCCCTCGCCGAGCACGACGAACGAGCCAACGCCGCCTACAAGGCCAAGACCTTCGGCGAACTCGACCTACTCACGACCGACCTGGTGACCTCGCTGCCCGGCACGACGCCACCCCCGCGGGTAAACGACGCGCAGCTGTCCCCCGCGGTCCAGCCGGCGGTGGGCGCCCCCGCTACCAACCAGCCCGCTCTCAACGAGGTCAGGACTTTCCTGGGTACCGCCCGCCGCTCGGGTCTGCACCTGCCGGAGTCGGTGTCCCTCGGGGCCCTCATGGGCGAGATTCGCCTCGATCTTGTCGACGCGACGTTCGCGGCTCGCGATATCTACCTCAACGTCAGCTCGCTGATGGCCGAGATCAGGATCCGGGTTCCCGCCGGGGTCATTGTCGAGGATCAGGTCACCTCGGTGATCGGCGAGACCAGCATCACCGGCATCTCGGCGGAATCGGCGACGGTCACGCTTCACCTGCGCGGCACCTCGGTCATGTCCCAGATCAGCGTACTCGGGCCCGAGGGCCGGCCCCGCAAGTACGAGCGGTTCGTGCGCTAGTGGACGACCTATTTAGCCCGCCGACCGAACAGTGGCGGCGGCTTTCGCCCAAGTACGTGCGCCTCAAGCTCCTGATGATAGTGCTCACCTGGCCGCTGTTCTTCGCGGCGTTGTCGGTGCTGGCCGGGCTGTTCGCGCCGTGGCCCACCTGGCTGGTGGTCGCGGGTCTCGGCGTGCTGGTGCTCGCCTGGCGGCTGCTGCGGATTCCGCGGTTCTGCGCCCGCTGGGGCTACGCCGAAACCGACGACGACGTGTACCTCACCCGCGGCCTGATGTGGCGGGAACTGACCTGCGTGCCCTACGGCCGGATGCAGGTGGTCAACGTCAGCTCCGGCCCGATCGAGCGCGCCTTTGGCCTGGCCACCGTCGAAATGATCACCGCCTCCACCGACGGAACCATCAGCATTCCCGGGTTGGAGCGCCCGGAGGCTGTGGCATTGCGGGACCGGCTCATCGAACGCGGGGAGTCCCTGCAGGCTGGCATTTGATGTCCGAGGAACCCACGTGGCCCCCGCCGGTTCCGCGGCCCCCCACCGCACCCCCGACGGGCCCCGTCGCCTCCGAACCGCCGCCGATCGAGACGACGCTGGAGAATCCGCATCCCCTGACCGGCGTCGCCAAGAGCTGGGTCGCACTGGTCAGCATCATCATAGTGTTCGGCCGCGACGTATTGGAGCGTGGCACGCAGGCGTTCACCGAGCTGGGCCCTGGGCTCAACTTCCTGCTCGCGGCGGCCGGGCTGATCGTGATCGCCAACCTCATCCTCGGCGTGATTTCCTGGCGCACCACCCGGTTCGTCGCCGACGCTCACGAGTTCCGCATCGAACGGAACTTTTGGTCCCGGGCATCCACCCGGATCGCCTACTCGAAGATCCAAAGCGTCGACGTATCACGCTCGTTGCCGGCCAGGATGCTGGGCCTGTCGAGCGTCCAGATCGACGTGGGTGGCGCCGGAGGCGCCAAATTGGAGTACCTCTCTCGCGAACGAGCCGAGGCGCTGCGCGAGCAGCTGCAACTGCGGGTCGGCTCCCTCGCCGATGTGCCGGCCGAGGCGAACGCAGCCACCCCAGGGGCGACCGCCGGGCCGGTACCCGAAGCTGTCCGCGCGGTTCACGTGCGGCCCGCGACGCTGCTTCTGGGCACCCTCACGTCGTGGCCCATCACGTGGGGGCTCACGCTGGCACTGATTCTGTGGCTCGCCTCCCTGGGCCTTCCTGGGGGCCGCGTCGGCACCCTGGGCATCCTGCTGGGGCTGGGTGGCTACCTGCTGAGCCAACTGACAGGTAACTGGAACTTTGCGATCACCCGGGGCCAGGGTCAGTTGCGCATCTCGCGGGGCCTGTTCGACACCACCAACCGCAGTCTCAATCCCGCCCGGGTCCAGGCGGTATCGATCAGCCAGGACCTGCTCCATCGGATCGCTGGGCTCTACCGGATCCGGATCACACTGCTGGGCTTCGACGAGGACTCGGGGACCCAGACCAGCGGCCTCGCACTGCCCTACGGCCGGTGGGACGCCGTGTTGGAGGTGATCGCAGCCATCTGGCCCGATGTTGACCTGACCCAGGTGGAGCTGCACGGCCAGCCCCGCCGCGCCCGATGGCTCACCCCCCTGAGCTTCGCGCGGCACCAGTGGGGACGCAGTGCCCAGGTGAGCGTCGCATTCCACGGCTGGCTCAACCTGACCATCAGCGTCGTGCCGCATGAGCGCATGCAGTCGATTGAGGTGTCGCAGGGTCCGCTGCAGCGTCGGCTTGGCCTGGCGAAGGTGAGCCTGCACACCACCGACGGCCCCGTCTCGTTGCAGCTCTACCACCTCGACGAGGCACTCGCCCGATCATTGCTCGTGAGCCAGATCGAGATCGCTGCAACAGCACGGGGGTCGGCCCACTAGGCTGGAGACCATGAGCACAATCCTTGGCATTGACGTGGGCGGATCCGGTATCAAGGGAGCGCCGGTGGATCTGGACGCCGGCGAATTCGCCGCCGACCGGCTACGCATCCCCACACCTGCCACGTCAACGCCCACCGCCGTCGCTGGGGTCATCAAGGAGATCATCGATCACTTCTCCGACGCGATAGGCGACTCCCCCATCGGGTTGGCGATCCCCGCCCCGGTGCTGCACGGGTTCGTCCCGTTCATCGCGAACCTCGACGAGTCCTGGCACGGCATCGACGCCGAGAAGATCCTCCGCGAGGAGCTGGGCCGCGACATCACCCTGGTCAACGACGCCGACGCCGCGGGTCTGGCCGAGGCGCACTTCGGGGCCGCCAAGGACAACCCGGGTCTGGTGCTGATGACAACGTTGGGCACCGGCATCGGATCCGCCATCATCTACCGGGGAGTCCTGGTTCCCAACGCCGAACTGGGCCACCTCGAATTGGAGGGCTACGACGCCGAGAAGCGGGCCGCGTCGTCGGTCAAGGACCGCGAGGGCCTGTCCTACAAGAAGTGGGCAAAGCGGCTGCAGCGCTACTACAGCCACGTCGAGATGTTGTTCTCCCCGGATCTGTTCGTGGTCGGCGGCGGTGTGTCAAAGAACTCCGACGACTTCCTACCGCTGCTGAAGCTTCGCACCCCGATAGTGCCGGCCATGCTGCGCAACAAGGCGGGCATCATCGGCGCCGCTTTGGCGGCCCGCGACGCGCAGATCCACCCGGATCCGCTGGACCCGAACACTGCCCCGGCAAGCTAACCAGCCGCGCCGGACAGTCCGGGGCGTTGCGAAGCGCCGCAGGCGCGCCTCGACACCTGTGGCGGTGGGGCCGGGGTTTAGCCCCGGCCCCACCGCGGAGCCTTACATGCGTTCCGGGGCGTCGATGCCCAGCAGGTCAAGCCCCGTGGACAGCACTATGCGGGTGGCATCACACAGGGCCAGCCGCGATGTGCGGATCGCGCCCTGGCTCTTGAGCACCGGGCAGGCCTCGTAGAACGTCGAGAATGCCCCAGCCAGTTCGTAGAGGTACCCGCACAGCTTGTGTGGCGCCAGATTCTCGGCGACATCGTCCACGATCTCCCCGAACCTGGTCAGCAGCAACGCCAACTGCTGTTCAGCCGGCTCGTCGAGGACATCGACCCTGTCATGGCTCACGTCCTCGGCCGCCGCCTTCCGCAGAATCTGGCAGAGCCTGGCGTGGGCGTACTGCAGGTAGGGGCCGGTGTCGCCGGTGGTCTGAACCATCCGCTCGGCGTCGAAAGCGTAGTCCTTCTGCAGGCCGCTGGAGAGATCGGCGTACTTGATGGCAGCCAGCGCAATATTGGGCGAGGCCTCGGATTCGGCCATGTCCAACAAGACGTTGAGGCTGACGGCAGTTCCCTCGCGGGTGGAGAACTTCTTCCCGTCGGCGCCTAGCACCTGGCCGAAGCCAACGTGCTCGGCGCTGACCCGCTCGGGCAGGTAGCCGGCCTCGCGGGCCACGGCGAATACCTGCTCAAAGTGGAAAGTCTGCGGCGCCCCCACCACATAGATCAGCCGGTCGGCGGCCAGATCATTGACCCGGTGATAGATCGCCGCGAGATCGGTGGTGGCGTAGCCGTAACCGCCGCGTCGATTACGCAGGATCGCCGGTGCGTTGAAGCCCTCGACGAACGCGACGAGCGCGCCGTCGTCGACCACAGCCACGCCGCGGTCCTGCAGATCGGCGCAGACCCGGGCCAGGTCGTCGTTGTAGCTGGACTCCCCCGCCAAATCAGCATCGTTGAGCAGCACATTGAGCCGGTCGTAGGTGGCGTTGAACCCGGCGAGCGAGACATTGATGAGCGCCTGCCACAGCCGTTTGGTCTCCGGATCCCCGGCCTGCAGCGCCACCACTCGGTCCCGGGAGCGGGTGGCGAACTCCTCGTCGTGGTTGAGGTGCTGGTTGGCGCGCAGATACAGCTCCTCGGCGGCAGGCAGGTCAAGCCCGGACACGTCGAGGTTCTCGTCGAGGATCTGCTCGACGAGCATGCCGAACTGACGACCCCAGTCGCCGATGTGGTTCTGCGCGATCACTGTGTGGCCCAGCGCGCTCAGGACCCGCCGGAACGCGTCACCGATCACTGTGGAGCGCAGGTGCCCGACGTGCATCTGCTTGGCGACGTTGGGAGCCGAATAGTCAATGACGATTCGTTGCGGCTGCGGCGCCGGATTCAGCCCACGGTGCGGGTCGCCGACCAGGCCCGAGGCGGCATCGGCGAGCACGTTGGCCCTGATCCGGAAGTTGATGAATCCCGGCCCCGCGACCTCCGGGGCCTCGCACAGGTCCGCCACGTCCAGCTTGGCGAGGATCTCCTCGGCGAGCTGCCGCGGGGGACGTCCCTGCTGCCTGGCCAGCCGCAGCGCGACGTTTGACTGGAAGTGACCGAACT
>JBKEBG010000062.1:0-2338 GCA_047972985.1 Arachnia sp. | reverse complement strand
AAGTCGCGTTCATCGGGTCTCCGCAATGAGCATCGTCGGTCTCGACCTCGATCACCTCACTGCGCTGGCCCCACCGGAGTACCTCGCCGACTGGCGTCTCGCTGTGTGCTGGGAGGCAGCGACGGCGACCGGGCTGCTGAACGCGCTCCCTGCGACAGTCGATGAAGCCGCCGCTCAGTCGGAGCTGGATCGCACGGCAAGCCAAGCAGTGCTGACTCTGCTTGCAGGGTGGGAGCTGGGTGAGGCCGACGACAGTGGCTACTGGACCCTTGGGCCGGTTCGGCTGACCGACACGCAGGCTGATGCGTTGACCCAGCACGGGGTATGGATCAGTCGATGGTCGATGATGGTGGCGGCTCGGTTGGAGGATCGGGCCGCACCAGCCCCACAGGCGCTGCCCGACTTCGATCCCCGCCGGGGGCTTACACGGCTCGCCGCTGCCTCAGCCCGTGCCATCGGGCCGGTCACGGATTTGTTGCTTCGTGACCAGCCCGCCCCGGCCCGCGTGCTGGAC
The DNA here is from genome assembly GCA_047972985.1 of Arachnia sp. GTDB lineage: Bacteria > Actinomycetota > Actinomycetes > Propionibacteriales > Propionibacteriaceae > Arachnia. Next base: position 1,824 of record JBKEBG010000062.1, on the reverse strand, counting down.
TTGGGAGGCGGGCACGGCGAGTACGCGCTGGAACTCGCTCGCCACGGCTGTGACGTCACCATTCAAGACCTCCCCGTCGTCATTGAGCACCTCACCACCGACAGCCGGTTCGGCAACATCACACTGGTTCCAGGAGACCTGTTCCACGGTGTTGCGGAAGGCCCGTTCGATCTCGTGCTCTGCTCGACCGTCACGAACATGTTCGACCCGCAAGCCGTGCAACGTCTGATGGGACTCGTGCGACAGCAACTGGCTCCCGAAGGAGAGCTCGCCATCGTGACCTACACCAGAGATCACGATCTGATCGGCGCAGCCTTCGGCGTCCAGATGCTGGTCGCAACCGCAAGCGGGGACGCGCATAGCAGCGAGGAGTACCTGGAGTGGATGTGTTCCGCCGGCTACGTCAGCCTCGCCACCGACCGGCTCACGGAACCACCCCTCACAGCAATAAGAGGGCGGCGAGCAGAAGCCACTGCCCTCACATCGGAGGAGGACGCCCTGTGAAAGCGGGATCCGAGAGAGTTCCGTGGGTCGTGGTCCGGGTCGCCCGGGGGGTCGTGTGGCGGGGGTGACGGTGGCCCCGGTGGCTGCTGATGTCGGGATCGGTGAGATGGATGTTGTTTGAGTGGATCCTGTGCGCCGAGGCTGACGATGGCAGCGGCGGTCCGGTTGTGTTGGAGTCGAGGCCCGGGATGCGGCTGAGCTGACGGCGACGCTGTGGCGTCCACACCTGCCGCGGCCTGCCCGGATGGGCGGAGGCTTCGCGGATCGCGCGAGGCACGGCGAGGTTCTCCCTTGCACGGACGACCGGCAGCGCGAGGGTGGCATACAGGCCGTGGCCGACGAGCCGAACGGCACCGAGGCAACCGATCCCGGGCGATAACGGACACGCCCCCGAGCAGGGCGAGATTGCCGCCACCAAACGCCGGGTTGCGCCTGCAACACCTACCTGCGCGCCGCTGCATCCGTGGCCTACCTGCTGCGCGGCGGAGCAACAGCGGCGATGCCGAGGTAGTGCGCCAGGGCGAGTTCCACCTCGGCCAACTGGTCGCGGGAGAGATGGTCCACCGGGTCGCCGACGAGATAGTCGGTGTCGATCGACCGGATCTGATCGACCAGCAAGCGCGTCGGTCGCCCGGCGATCTCCAGCTCGGGTCGGTGGATCGCCGGCCGCGCAGACGTCGAGGCGGGGGATGACTGTCACGACCGACAACGGCGACTCCGAGGGCGAGAGCACCAGGCCGAGGCGGTTCCCGCGCTGCTCGTGTCCGCGGGGCTGGCCGAGGTCGATGCGGTGGACCGCGCCGCGGATCACCAGGCGTCCGGCTCGGCGCTCAGGTCTTCGTCCTTGAGCTTCTCGGCATCGGCGTGGAACTGCCCGAGCCAGCGTTCGTGATCCAACAGCCGCAGGGCGCGGCGCGGCGTGTCCGAGGTGCTTTCCCCGGGATGGGCGGCCTCGCGCAGGATGCGCTCGTCCTCGGCCGTGGGGCGGAAACCGATCGACGTGGACATGATCCAAGGATACCGCCGCGTTCGACATTTGTTAAACAGGTCAAGAGCACGACAACACACCGAACCGCGTTCAATCGGACGGGTGTTTGAACATGAAGCACTGGGTGGAGCTAAGGGGATTCGAACCCCTGACCTCTTCCATGCCATGGAAGCGCGCTACCAACTGCGCCATAGCCCCAAACGTTCGCTTCGGAACGAAGAAAGACGATACCTCATCGTGACGCCCGGGCGAAATCGTCAGCCGTCGATGGGTAAGGCCGATGTCTGGGTCCCCAGGGAACTGGTGAGGACCAGCATGCCGGGCCCCGTGGG
>JBKEBG010000060.1:0-17090 GCA_047972985.1 Arachnia sp. | reverse complement strand
GGGTCTCGTCGAAGTCGAAGACGGCGAGGTTGATCATCGGTTGACTTCCGGAAGTCTTCGTGGCGGTGATCATGTTCGGGCCTTCCGGAGGTGCCACAGGGACTGTTCTTGGTGGGTTAGTTGCTCGGGTTCACGGATGATGCGACCGTGGTACTGAAGGTCGCGGGAGACGAATTCGTAGCGCCCCAGGAATCTGGTGGTCCGAGATTCGATGCCCGTGAGGCACAGCCAGGCACACGACTGGGACTCTTCACCCTCCGCCGGGCCGTAGTAGTCAGGCACGAACTGCCACTGATCCTGGTCAGGAAAGAAGGGGTGACAGTCGTCGAACTCGTCCAACCTGGGAGGCAGCACGCGGGACACCGTCGCCAGGCGCACATCTCCCGTTGGGGAGCCGGAATCGAAGAGCCCGATCCGTACAGACGAACCGCCCTGCAATCGCTTCTCCACGGCTTCCCAGAGCTCGAGCTGCGCACTCTCGGGGTATTTCTTCCACCAGCCCCACCACACATAGCCATCCGGGTTGCTGGCCAGCACGGCCTGGTGATGCTTGATCGTCTGCCTCACTAGGTCTCGGTATCGAAACAGCAGCAGGCTCTCGTCGTCCACGACGGTGGGCTCTAGGCCCGGCGTGGCTTGGGCCGCTGGTGGCGAGCCACCGGGTTGGCGCGTGGGAGTGCCACGCAAATCGGCCAGCAGCGTCTCGACGCCAGCCGCGGTGACGTCAGCCACGGTGGCTCGTTTGGCGTTGTGGAGGTCGATCGGGATATCCCTGTTGTGCGCTCCAGGAAGAACCACGACGCGAACCCGACGCTGGAATTCGCGTTGATCCTTGTTGAATAGCCCGTGCAGCGCATTGGCTTCCCCGGCGACACCAGCACCCTCGGTGGGGTCGTTCACCCCGCTCCAACGTTGTGCCCATGGCTCGTTGATCGCGATCAGCGAGAAGTCGCTGGTTTCGATCTGGCGCGGGCCCCAGCGTCCCCAATCGAGCTCGGGTTCATTCGAATTCCATACGTCGAGCGTGACATCGATGTCAGCGGCTTGATCGAGCACTGTCGCGAATGACTCAACCGTCTGTCGCCACACGGCAGCCTGGGTGTCGCTCCATCCCTCGCCGCGATGAGCCCAGCTGACAAATACCCTCATGGCCAGACTCTACTTTGACCACTATGCGCGCCTACCCTCCACTGCTGAAACGCGTACGCCGGTGGGCGTCACGGCGTACCAGCATGTTCTGGGACTCGCCCCGGCGGCCAGACATAGACTCAGCATCGAGGTGATGTTGTGAGCAAGACCCCCCAGGGCGCAGGAGGCTTCGACTTCGATTCCGTCGATTTCGTGACCTCGGATCACCACTTTGGGCACGCCCGGCTCATTGAGCTTGCTGAGCGCCCGTTCTCCTCCGTCAGCGAGATGAACGACGCCTTGATCGCGAACTGGAATCGGGTGGTCGGCCCCACGGACACAGTGCTGCACCTCGGTGACCTCGCCATGGGCGAACGAGAGGCGGCGACCCCACCGCGGGGATCGCGTCCGCTTCTCACACTAGGGCGCCGCGCCTGGGCTGATCTTCGTCAAGAATCCCCCCTTCCTTGAACAGAATGACTCCAGCTCCGGACACGAGCCGCGGTCCATGGCCCGATCAGTTCAGCTGTCGAGCGGACCTGGTCCCAGCCGCCGCCGAAGGTCGCGTCGTCAACGCCGCTGGCACGTTCGAGGGCCCCGGTTGCGACCTTCTCCGCGGCCATCCAGGCCGCTTCGGTGCCGATGTTGGTTGCAGCCGAGGCTGCGGCCACTCGTCTGAAGCGCGCCATCCGGACGCTCCTTACCGACGCGGCCATCTCACCTTCCAGTGCGCCCAGGCCTGTGCTCAGGCCGCAGGGTGCCCCGGCTCCGCTCAGCACCTTCAAGGCCGCTGTCGTCAGCGAGCCGCTCTCGCGGGCCGCGCTGATTGCCCGGTCCCGTCCCGCCTGAGCTTGGGATAGCGCCTGGTCCGCGGCAGGCAGCCTGTGGTCAACGTCGTTGATAACGGTGTCGGCCGCACTCAGGTGTCTCTGAGTGTTGTCAGCGAGCGTGACGGCTTCGGTGCTGTGGCGGCTCAACTCTGCGGCTTGGGTGACCGCCTGATCCAGGCTCTCCGTGGCATCACCGGCGACGGTTCGAACTCGCGCAGCGGCGGCGTCGTCCCATCCTGAAAGCCTGTCCAGCGCGGTTTGGAAACGGGACGAGGCTTCGTGCAATCGCTGCTGGATTTCGGCCAGGGGTTGTTCTGTCATGGCATCGCCCCACGGTCAAGGGCCAGCAGCTGCTCGGCTGCGTCGTCGAGGCCCCATCCAATGGAGCGAGTTTGGGCCAGAAACGACGCCGCCTGGCTATCGGTTTCTTGATGGGCGCGTTTGGCGAAGGTCAACCGATCCGCAGCCGCGGCACGTTGTTGCTGGGCGTCACCAATCCTCAACATCGCGGTCGTCACCACGTCAGCCGCAAAGTTGGCGCCGTCTTCGGCGGCCTCCAGGTCAGTCAGCATGCTGTCGAGTTCCAGGTCGGCGCGGCTGGCTGCCAGTCCCGCTCGGGCAGCGATACCCGCCGCCTCACGGCAGTGCCCCACGGCCTGTTGGGCGCAGTCGATTCGACTGGTGACAGCCTCTAGCTGGGACTGGATAGCCGGACGCTGGGCCGGTTTGGCTCGCGCACGGCGTGCCCGCAGGGCGTCGGCCTCGCTGCGTCTGGTGGCCAGCTCCGATTCCCACTGTGCTCGACGACGCTCAATCACACCGGGCAGCTGCTCGGCATGGATGAGAGCATCGGCGATGTGGTCCGTGGCCTCGACGACCCGCCGCACCTCGAAGGAGACGGCTTCGGCCAGGTTCGCCTGACGCGCCGCGAGATCCTCAGCACGGTTGCTGGTCCTAGCCAGGTCCTGTTGCCGCGAGGAGATCCGCTGCTCGGTTTGCCGCAGCGCGTCCGGGATCGCCGAGCAGGCGTCCTCAACGGCGGCCCGCACCTCCGCCAATTCCTCGGATGCCTCGCGCAGCCGCTGGGCCATTACCCCGGGATCGTTGGTCCAGCTCATGCGCCATCCAACCGACGCAACTCGTCGACCTTGTCGCTGAGCAGGTCAAGCAGCGGCGGCACGCCTTCGACATAGGCGTCGAAAGCCTCCTCGGTACGTCGCCACCCCGCCTGGAACTCTCGGAAGCTGGTCCCGTCGTAGGTGTCGCACAAGGCCCGGAATCGCTCCACCAATCCTGCGTGGGCTTCGGCGACGCGTTGGCGCTGCGCGGTGAGCGCCGCCTGGTAGTCGCCCAGTTGCGACGCCAAGGTCCGCAGGTCGCTATCCATCGAGGTACCTCCCAAACCCAGCAATCTGCTCGTCGAGGTAGCCGAGGTAGTTCTCGGCATCGGCATCGGAGAACCTGGTGATCGGGCCGGTGAGATCGGCTAGCCGCTGGTGGAAGCTGGCAGCAAAGCTGTCATCCCAGGTGCCAGCCAGCCGCTCCTCAGCGGCGGCATTCTCGGCCTGGCTCTGCCGGAGCACCTCCACGAAGTCGGCGACAGCGCCCCGGAAGCGGATCAACTCCTCCCTGGTCAGTTCAAGGCCCATGAGATCTCCTCACCCACACTGCCTCCAATTCCCCGGGCAAGGCTTCGTCGTAGCGGTACGGCAGAAATACCGTCTGTTCGCCCGTGTCCCGGTTGTGGTATCCGCAACGCTGCGGGCCGTCGGTACCCGCTGGCATGACCCGGCTGGCAAAGGACCCATCGACGATGACTCGGGAATGGTCCTCCGCCAGTTGCGATACCACGCGGTGAACGAAACGACGCGACGCGTTCTTGGGCATCACCTGCTGCCACTGCGGTACCGAGGTGAAACCCACCGCGAGATGAATCCCGACGAAAGTCCCGCGTCTGGCCAGCTCAATGAGCTGAGCGGTGGCGGGTGAAGGTTCGTCGCCGTAGCGGCCTTCGACCTTACGGAAGTCGGCCACCTTGTCCAGGCCCGTCGCGGCCACGATCAAGGGAGCGCAGTCGCCCTGGGCCTCCGGGGCCAGTGACTCACGACGCGCCAGTTCCGACGTGGCGTCGGAGAGCACAGTGAGGCAGCTCTCACCGTGGCGCACGCGGGTGCCCGCCAGACACGTTTCCAGGTCACCGGTCAGGGCGCGCAGCCACGGTTGCCCCGGGCCGACGAGCTGGTGCAGAGTCCACACCTCAACGCCGTGTGGAGCTACCAAGGCCGCCGATACGAGCCCGACAGCCATCATTCCGTGGAGCGCGGCAGCATCGGAGACCACAAAGGCCAAGTTGTGTTCGGCCGCCCGGTCCACCTTCGCGACGGCGCTGCCGCGGGCGGTGAAACTGCGTCCGAGGATCGCGGGCCACGGTTGGTCGTAGGGCTGCCACGAGTTGACGCCGAGCCCGGCGTCGCGGGGGGATGCTTCGGCCCACTCCTGAACGGCATCGACCGTGGGGGTCAGCTCTGCCAGACGACTCAGCGCGATGTTGTTCCCGAGGTTGGGCGAGACTTTACCGTCAACGACCTCGGGGCGACGGGGATCCGCGTCAGCCAGTCCGGACAGGAGGTCGGCGGGGGGTTCGGTGCCGAGCCAGGCCACGCGTCCGGTGAGATTGTGTCCGTCGGACCCACCGTGGTGGTTGACGACGACGTCGCCGGGACGGCTGCAGCGCCCCAAGAGTTGCCGGCCTCCACGCCCAAACTCGTCCACGGCTCCCAGGGAGTCCGGCGGGAGCATCAGCCCGATTCGGGTCGAGATGTTGTTGAACAGGGCGTCCTGGTTGAGCAGGCCGGTGGCATGGAAGCGCTGCGAGGCGAGGAGGAGATGGATACCGACTTTGCGCCCCAATGCGGCGATCCGCTGCAGGACACCCGCGGTCTCATGGCGTCGATCCCCTTCGAACAGGCGCTGGTATTCGTCGATGATCACGATCAGGCGGGGCATCGGTTGGCCGGTGACGTTGCGATACTCGGGCAGGCTTTGGGTGCCGGTCTGGGTGAGCAGGGTTTCGCGGCGGCGCAACTCTGTGTCGATGTCGAGCAGCACGCCACGGGCCAGGTCGAGCGGGCTGTTGAGGCTCACGAGATCGGCATGGGGCAAAGCACGGTATCGCTGGAAGGACACCCCTGCCTGGCCGTCGATCAGATACAGCTGTACATCGCTGGGGCGGTAGCGGGTGGCGACGCCGGTAATGATTGTGTGAAGCAGCTCTGACTTTCCCGAGCCCGCCTGGCCGCCGACGACGGCGTGAGTATGGGCGATGTCACCTGTGGTCTGTCCGAAGCGGATCTCGATCGTGGACCCGTCGGGGGTGCGAGCCACTGGCACCGACACGAGATCAGTGGCGTCGTCGCGCCACCACTGCTCGGGTTGGACGGGATTGAGATCGCGAAAGCGCACCTTGGCCGTCTCACCGATCGGTTGGGATGTGGGCTGGGGCATACGCTGGGCCAATGCCGCGACGAGCCGACGGCCGGGAGCCTCGTCCACCGTGGCTCGAATCGACCCCCACGCATGTGTCGCCAAGCCGTGGCTATCGACGGCAAGGGCGACGGGGCTATCGAGGTCGAGGTCGTCTCCACGCCCGGGGTCGTTGCAGGTGGTGTCGTGGCCGACGATGAGCTGGACGCCAGCGGCTGAGAGCCTCGCGATCCGGTTGAGCGCCGACGCGGCGCCGTATCCGTAACGCTGGGGGAAGTCGAGGGCAATCACCACGTCACAGCGTCCATCAGGGGAGTCGCGCCTGACATAGGCAGCGTCGATCACACGCGCCAGCGCCTTCGCCGGATCGGAGTCGATGGGCGCGATGTTGGGCAACACGTCTCGTTCGGGGAAGCCATATCCCTCCTGTGCGGGATCGATCAGGTGGAGGGTGCCCAGATGACCAAGTGCGAGCGAGAGCCGCACAGCCACCGAACGCAGCAGCTGCCTGGCATGACCGGCCGCGGATGCCCCGGCTGTCGTGACCACGACTGATCGTCCCGCGAACAAGGGAACCGTCACGGGGGGGGTGGCCCACCCCAAGGAGGCCTCGCCGACGCGGACTTCGGTGGGGATTGCCGTGGCGGGATTCCACGCGTCCCAGCCCGCACCGTGCCACGCGTGGTACAGCTCCGGTCGGCCCTCGGCGAGGAGGGCGTCAACGCGCGGTTCGGTCTCCCGCAGCAACAGTTGGTGCCGGGTCCGTGCCGCATTGATCGCCCCGTTGGCGCGAGCCAGTGTGTCGCGGAGGAAGCCGTCCGCCTCGCGCAGCGCCGCCTTGGCCTCGGCCAATTGTGCGCGAACTTGTGCGAGTTCGTCGACCATCAGAAGGCCTGCCCGATCAGTATCGCCAACACAATGACGAGCAACACACCTAGAAGCAGCCACTTGCCATTGCCAGTACGGCTCAGTTCACGTCGCCGCTGCTCCAATAGCCCTATCTGGGCTCCCAGCTCTGCCCTCACCTGGCTTGCCGCGCGCAGCTGATCCACCAGTTCGGGGGTGACGAACCTTGCCGACTTGTCTCCGGCGTAGTCGACGGTTCCAGTCACCCCGGACTCGCACCGTAGGCGCTCCACTTCCCGAGATCGCGTGAGGGGCACGGTGGCCTCGTTCCCGAGCGCGTCGAGCAGGTCAAACAGCCGTGGCGACGGCTCGTTGGTAGGCATCTGCTACGAACCCGTCGAGGTCTGCATGGCGAATCTCTCCTTGGGGCGCGGCGGACTCCCTCACCTATGACGGACAGCAGTTCACATCGGCATCCGGAATCGTTGTGTCAACGCCGCGGTGGGGGGTCTCACCGAACGTGAGCGACGGCCTCCATAGTCGGCGGCCCGGCCTTTGCAGACCGAGCAGCATGAAGGGCACCGGGAAGAAGATCGCAGACGCGGCCAGAAATGCGCCTATGGCGTCCCGTGCCGCCGACCATCCAGGCCAGGCTGGCGACCAGCACGGGGGCGCTCACCAGGGCTAGCCATAGCGCCGGTTGACCAGCGAACGAAGTGAGCGTCTCGAAACCTCTGTGACTAGGAACTTTAGGTTTCGACTCGGACACTTCGCGCCCGGCTCAACCAACCGAGGTCCAATAATCAGTGCTTCCTTAGATCGTCTCTCGCTGCAGCAACACGTTGGCGATCCGGGCTTGGGACTCAGGGGACGCAGAGCGGCCAGCAAAGTGGCCGAGGACGCGTCGGGTCGGCTCAGCGGCGTAGGAGACCATCTGGGCCTGGCGGCCGGTCGGGAGTGCCAACCGATCGCGGCGAACAGCTCGCCGAAGGCGGCGTCATTCGGCTTGACTGGCTGTCCAGCCGCGTAGCGAGGCAACGCCAGGCGAAGGCCAGCGTCGGGCTGTTCCTCACGCCTGCCGAGGGGAAGCCGGGCCCCGATGTGGGCGAACGTCGCCCGTGAATCGCCCACGAGCTTCGAGCCCGCCGCGGTCACAGTCAGCCGACCGCGCGACTTGCGCCTCCGCTGACGGGCAATGGCGGCTGACCTCGGCCCAGCCGCGCCGTCCGTCAAAGGGGATTAGCGAATCGCACGTCGCGAGGAAAACCCCAGGAGGGACCCGTGCTTGAACCAATCTTGATAGTTATCGTCGTCCTCTTCGTTGCCGTCTTGGCGGGCGGAATATGGACCAATTCGCTTGCCAAGAGGCAGCATCGAGTGCATACAACCCTGGCCCCAGACCAGGCGGAGACCTTGGTCCTTCGATCGTTCACCCCGCTGCTGTGGGCAGTCACGAGCGGCCCCGGAGACATCAACCGCCGGCGTCGGCAATTCCAGGTCAGCCTGACCGTCTCGGTGGACATCGAACCGGCGGCTGATGGTGGAACCGACGTGCACGCCTGGGTGTCACATGCCGATAAGACGATGGGCCTCATCATGGGACGGGGCGCGATGATGCCGCAGTCGATCGCCAAGCGGATTCAGGCTGCCGACTCCTCGGCCAGCATCGCGACCAGTTGACGCTCCCACTCATTGAGGAACTGCGCAGCCGCGTCCCGGAACCTCGGTGGTACATCAATGCCGACGAGGAGTTGGTCGCCCCCTCCATGTCACAGCTCTCGACGATGCGGATCTATCCATGCGCCGCGCACAACCCACCACGGGCCTGTCCGTCAGAGTTCAACGGGAGCGTCAGAGGCGCGCACGGAAGGGCTCACGTGAAATGCCAAACTGGAACATAACATCCCCAGATGTATTCATCTGTCATGCGAGCACCGACAAGGATGAATACGCTCGTCCGCTAGGCTCTCACCTTCGAGCGCTCGGGATCACATGCTGGGTGGACGAAACCGAGATTGAAGTCGGCGATACCCTGACTCAGACGATCAGCGACGGCCTGCGCTCTGCGAAGTACGTGCTGGCGTTGGCAACACCCACGCTACTGATTCGCCCATGGCCCAAGAAGGAGCTTGAAATCGCTCTTGACCGCGAGACCCAGTCGGGAGAGACGGTCGTCATCCCAGTTCTAGCAACCTCCCGTTCAGCTTGGGTCAACGCTTTTCCAAAGATGGCTGACAGACACTGTCTGGCATGGTCAGACGGTATTGAAGAAGTGGCAACAGCAGTTGCCGGCCGCTTCGGCCGCTTACCTGCGACCGAGTGGTTTCACACCCATACCCAGAACTACGTGGGGGAAATCTGGACACGATGCACAGCGATAAATCCGGGTCATCATAAGATCACCATCCGCTGGGGGCGATGGATGCGCAAACTCTCCTGGACTCCGACAACAAGGGCGTCGCTGTCATTGATCCACCACAAGACGAACACAGGCAGGACACCTCTATTCGTCACTGTGGAACCTGAAGCCATAATCACATTTGGACAAGGGAGTCCCCCGGACATGCCTACCGACTCGGTGAACATTGACCATGGCTGGATCAGAACCAAGAGCGTTCTTCAACGGTTCACAAGGAGGCAGGCGATCTGCGGCGGAATCCAGGAGCCACCGGCGCAGCCATGATCGCTCATCGCCGGTAGACGTGCAGCTGCAGATCGGCCGAGTCGTGGCCGAGAGTCCACGCCGAACTCAGGGCCCGACGATCTCAGCCCCAGGACCATGGTGGCTGACGGTCGAACATCCGACCAGATCCTCCACAACTTTCCTGAGCTGGAACCAGAGGATCAGAGCAGGCACTTCAGTTCGCAGCGGCTACCTTGAACGAGCGCCAGGTTCCCCTCCTGAGCCCGTGAGACTGCTCCTGGATCAGAACCTCTCGCAAGACCTGCCTGCACTTCCCTCCGCCTCCGCTGGGATCGCCAGCCCATCCCGGCGCATCTGACGCACGAGCTCGTTGAACTCACCGACGGCTTCTCCGGCTCCGACATCGGCGCCGTGGTACACGCCATCGCCAGCCGCATGGTCACCCAAAGCACCACCGAACTGCCACCCGAAACCCAGCTACGCGCCTGGTTCACCGACGTCGTCCCCAACAGCCGCTCCAACCCTGAAGACATCGCTGACCTGCGGGCCTAGGCCAGCGGCCGATGCCTACCCGCCGCCAACCCACCAACAGAAACCGCCACCACCGCCGCCTGATCATCGGCTAGCCCCGAGAGGGTGCCAACGTCGAGGCCCAGTGATCATCAGCCTGTACGCGGGCGGGATGACGATCCGTGACATCCAACATCTACCAGCCGGGCCATGGGTTCACCGGAGCGTGGGTGAGTATCGCGTCATACAAATGTTCGTAAGCAGCCCCCGCTCTAGAGGAGCCTCCACTGGGTCGCATCCCAGGTCACCGGCGGCTCCAGGTACCGCACGCGCGGGGCGTCTACCCGGTCACGGCAGGCCTGACTGGATCGCGGCCTGGACTGGGACCGGCCAGAGCGGCACGATTGCGCTCGACCGTGAGCGCGACGCCCCCGCCGGTGGCGAGGGCGACGTCGTCAACCTCGACTACCCCTCCTGGGTCACTGCGAAGCGTCGAGGGTGTTGGTGCCAGCCGCCGCGTAGACCGGGCAGTAGCCGGTCACCGCAGTGATCCCGGTGAGCGCGGCCAGCCCCAGCAGTAGCTTCTTGCGGCCCTTGCGTTCCGAGGTGGCGCCGGCCACAGCGAGCAGGATCGACGCGACGGCGCGCAGCTTGCGGTCGCGGGTGCCTTCGTTGGGTTGGAGATCCATCGGAGCCCTTTCTCGTGGAATGTTCTCAATACCAGTCTAGGTCGGCCTGCGGACCGACACGTGCCGGAGAGCGCGAACCAACGCCCCGACACCCACCAGCCGAGGGCCTCGCGGCGTTGGGGTGGAAGGCCCCATAATGACCGAGACGGTGGCCGCCGCGATCAAGCGACGACCACCGTCCGGCGGATGCGGAGGACTAGCCTCCTAGACGACACCCGTTGAGGGCAGGCCCACTACCGTGGGGACCGGGGAGGTCACCGTTGCCGAGGGGTTCGGCGTACCCGTGGCGCTGGGGGAAGACGTCACGGTATCGGAAGGGGCCGGCATTGGGGTTGGGGTGTCGTCGCTTGGGAGCACGAACCCGAAGTCCAGCGTCATGTCGCTGGCTTCGTCGCTCGTGAGGTCGCCCGAGCTGGCCGAACCTGTCGATGAATCCTTCGCCGCGTCTTCACCGGCACCGGCGGTGGTGGGCTCGTAGCCCTCCGGTGTGGTGACGGTCACTGTGTAGGACTCACCGGCTTCCAGGACTGGCAGGTGGCAAAACTCGTACCCACCGTTGTTGTCCGTGGTGGTGGGGCCAACGGGCTCGTTGTTGATGTCGGTGACCGGTTGCCCGTCCGGACCGGTCAGGGTCAAGGTGACGTCGGCCAGCGGGGCGTCGGTCTCGTCTTGCAGACCATCGCTGTTGACGTCGTGCCATACATAATCGCCCACGCACACCGAGGCCGGGGCCACGGTGATGGCGTTGTCGACGCGCACTGAGATGACCTCGCGTTCCTGGATGGTCACCTGGGCCGAGCGGCCGTCGGCGGCCACCGTCACCGCGCCGCTATCGGAGGAGAAGCTCGGCACATAGGAAGCCACGCCGTCGATGACGGTGTCGTCGCGTTCGGTGAGGGTGACCACAGTGCCCGTGGGAATGGCGCTCAAGGTGTCGCTGATCCCGCCGGCGATGGGGCTGAGGACAGCTGTGTGATCGCCGTCGCTATCGCTCCAGCTGGCCTCGATGCTGAACTGGTGGTCCAGCGCACGATCAGCGCCCTCGCCCGAGACGGTCTTGGCCACCAGCAGCGAGCCGCGCCCGGGGCCGTCCAGGGTGCCGGAGATGCGATTGCTGTAGGTGTGCTGACGCTCGGCCCTGGTGCCGTTGACGTCGGCGCTGTTGAAGAACAGCTCGCCGGAGGTGGTGCCCTGGGGCAGCTGAGTGCGGTACTGAATCTGGTAGACGCCGTCGTGGCCTGGATCGCTATTGAGGAAGCTCAGCGAGTACCCCTTGGAGTCATTATCCAAGGTGAGGCTGTACTGATCCTCCGGCAGCCGGTTCGACGTGCCGCTGGCCCAGGCCTGATCGTCGGCGTAGAGGAAGATCCGCAGCGAACCCTCCGAGGAGGTGCTCAGCGTGTGATCGCCCTGCAGCCGGTCGATGACGGAGATGCCAGTGCCAGCGGGCACAGCATCAGCCGGGACGAAGACGTTCCAGACGATCTCGTCGGTGTTGCGGCCTTGCCACGAGTTCTTCATCACTTGCGACGGGGCCTGGCCGTTATCGCCAGGCAGGATCTGGCCACCTGGGAACGCGGCTTCGATCGTGGTGCTGCTGCCCACGGCGAACACCACCTGCGCGAGCGAGCCCTCGATGCTTGCCTGCGCCTCGGCTTGGATGGCCCCTTCAACAAAATCCTTGGACGCCGCCACTGCATTCAGCGTGCAGGTGAGAGTATTCGCCTCGCCGTCGCTGTCGCACGTGGCGAGGGTCTCACCCGAACCTTCCAGCGCGAGAGTGCCGTTGGGGATCCGCAACTCATCGGGGAAGCCGATGGAGAAGGTATCCCCTTCGTCCACGGCGGAGGAGGCCGAACCATGGGTGCTGAGCTCGATATCGACCTTGACCGAGTGCCACAGCCGGACCTGATCCCCACCGTCGAAGGTGGACACGCGGACCTGCTGGACTATCTCGGAGCTGATGTCGTCGGCAGTTCCATTCTCCGCATGGGCCACACCCGGCGCGAACGCACCCACCGCACCTAGGAGCGCGGCTGCCGTTGCTGCCATTGCGAGGCGAATCGGTTTCACGGCGTAGCTCCCTCCAGGATTGAATCTCCAGGGAGCCTATGCAGCGATGGGGTCACTACCGGCTGTAGTTCTCCCCCGATACCCCAGCAGTTCCGGATCCGGCGTGACTTGGCCTCGGAGTCCTCGGTACCCATACCTAACTCGTGGGTGTTTGTACTCAGTGCGCCCGGCGGGGATATGGTCTGCGACGGCCTGGGATACCCCCGGTCCACGCGCGCCACCCACCCAGATAGCCTGTCCGTCATGTGGAGGTAGGAACAATCTTTGGGGGATTGCTTGATAGGAGAACGTGCCGTTCATGTCGATCTACCAGTCCTCGGCGCGACGCGCGGCTGGCCCCACCATCGCCACCCTCGCCCCGCGCGTGCCGATGTGGCCACCGGCCGTGAGCCTGGTGTTGTGCGCCCTGGGTCTCGCCGTTGCCACCGCCGGGGACTTTGAGGCCTCCTCGGCCGCCTACCCCATCATCTTGATCCTCGTCACCGGCCTGCTGTTCTATCAGCGCCGCGCTGCCCTGTGGCTGGCCCACAGCACCGGGGTGGCAGACCTGGCCCACCGCAGCAGCCTCGAGGTCACAGCCCTGCTCGGCTTGGCGGTGCATTGCCTTGCCAACGGCGCAATCATTGCTGTGGGGGCCGCGCAGATCCTCGCCACTTGAGCCTCCCCTCGGCTACCCGGAGCTGCCTCGTGACGCCGATAGAAACCGGAAAATCTGGCCGGATGAAATCTCCGGTCACGGTCCGCGCAGTTGTGACCCCTCCCGTTGTTAGAGTCGTCGGCGACGGGGGTCACACGGCGAAAGGACCACTATGTCGGCAACCCCCCGACCTCATGCGAAGCGGCCCGTGCGACGCACCATAGCCGCCTGCGCTACATCATTTACTCTCTTGGGCGCCATCGTTGCTGCCCCGTCGGTATTTGCCGACGACAATCCCATCGCGACCAGCGTGCAGCAGCCCGCGGATGGGACCAAGCGCGGCCACGCGCTGCTCAAGTCCGGAAAGTTCGGCGGGCGCACCGGCCATTGGCGCGCCTGGGCACCCGCGGTGACCCAGACGGACACCCCGGTCAGCACCCCCCAGGCCAGCAACGACTCCTCGGCATCCAGCACCGACGCCTCGCCCGCGGCCACCGAGCCCACGCAGGCCGACGCCGCATCCGAGTCGCAGCCGGCCCAAGAATCAACCGGCGGTAACGATTCGGGCGATTCTGCACCCACCGGTTCGAGCCCCGGCTTCAGCTTCGTTGCCAGCGAGGACTTCGACACCGCTGCCGCCGCCGGAACCGTCGCGATCCCCTTCGAGGGAGGCGACCGGCAGGCAAGCTACGCCTACGACGACCTCATCGTCGCCTACGGGGACTGGCAGGGAAACGACGGCGGCACCTACCGCTTCCAGGAGAATGTTTCGGTTGCCGACGGCATGCTCAACGCCGACCTCGGCATGATCGACGGCGAGGCCACCGGCTCGGCCTGGATCTTCAAGTTCCCCGGCGCCGAGAGCGGCTCATTCACCTACGGCGCTGTCGAGCAACGAGTGCGGGTAGTGGGCAACGTGCCGAGTTACGGCTCGGCCGGCATCCTGTGGCCGGCCAGCGACGAGTGGGGCGAGGGCGAGATCGACTTCCCCGAGGGCAACTTCGCCTCCTCCCCGTCGGTGTTCCACCACTGCCTGGGCGATCGTGCCCCCGAGAACTGCAGCTGGTTCGACACCGGCCTGGCCGACTGGTCGCAGTGGCACACCTACCGCATCGAATGGACCCCCCAGGGCACCTCGTACTTCATCGACGGCACCCTGCTGGGCACCAACACCGACGCCACCCCGACCACGCCGCATAACTGGGTCACCCAGATGGCGCTGCACCCCAACGGCGAAACCACACCGCTGGCCGAGCAGTCGGGCACCTACCAGGTCGACTGGATTCGCTTCGAGGCCTACACCGGCTAAGCCGGGCATAAATCAGCGGTCCCACGTGGGCCGCATCGACCGCGGCCGTCGAGTTCGCCACCCCCTAGGCGAACCGGCGGTCGCTTCATTGTGCCTATCGGCGCCCCCCCAAGGCCGCCGATAGGCCTTTTACAACCTCGTAACGTTCGCGCAACCTCGCGTGACACCGTGCTTCCTACTGTGTACATCACCGCATACAACAGGAGCACATGTGACGAACACACAGCTGTCGGCACCACCGGACCTGGCCGAGACAGACCCGTGTCTGCTAGAGGTGCGCGGCATCACCAAGACATTCGGCCCCATCCGGGCCAACCAGGACGTCACCTTCAGCGTCCGAGCCGGCGAGGTGCACTGCCTGCTGGGTGAGAACGGGGCAGGCAAGTCCACCCTGGTCAAGAGCCTCTACGGCGTCCACCAGCCCGACTCCGGCGAGCTCAGGCTCGACGGCGACCGCACCGTCCTGGGCTCCCCCGCCGAGGCCCGCAAGCTCGGTATCGGCATGGTCTTCCAAGACATGCGCCTGATCCCGGCCTTCACTGTGTGGGAAAACGTGGCGCTGTACCTCAAAGACTCCCGCCTGGTGCTCAAGCCCGCCGAACTGCGGCGACGCATCGATCAGGCATCCCAACGCTACGGCCTCGCGGTGGACCCCGACCGGCGCGTCTCCACCCTGTCGATCGGCGAATGGCAACGCGTCGAACTGCTCAAGGTGCTCCTGGACGGGGTCCGGGTCCTCGTGCTCGACGAGCCCACATCAGTGCTCACCCCGCAAGAGGTCGACGGCCTGTTCGAGGTCATCCAGCGGCTACGCGCCGAGGACGTCGGCGTGATCCTCATCACGCACAAGCTGCGCGAGGTCCGCGCCATCGCCGACCGGGTCACTGTGCTGCGCGGCGGCCGCACCGTCACCCGCGACGCCAACCCCGCCGACCTCACCGACGAACAACTCGTCACGGCGATGGTCGGCGAACCGGTGGCCACCACCCGGCGCAGCGGCACCGAGATCGACCGCAGCGCCACACTGATCTCGCTGCGCGGCGTCACCGCCCGCTTTCCCGACGGCGGCAAGGGAATCCGCGACATCAGCCTCGACGTGCACCCCGGGGAGGAGGTACTCGGCGTGGCGGGTGTGGCAGGCAGCGGCCAAAACGAACTCACCGACGTGCTGACCGGTAACCTGCGCCCCGCTGGCGGCACCATCCACCGCGACGGCGAAGGCTACCCGGCCGCGCCGGGAGCCGCCCGACGCTCGGGAGTGGTGGAAGTCTGCCCCGATCCGGTGACCCAATTCGTCGTCCCCGGGCTCGCCGTGAGCGACCACGTCACGCTGTGGAACTCTCGCGGCACCGGCCGCTTCGACCAGCGGGCCAGCCACCCCGATCTGACCGCCCGCGACGACAGCGCCGAACTCCACGTCGCCGCCCCCGGGCGGCGGCTGGACAGCCTCTCCGGCGGGAACATCCAGCGCGTTGTCCTCACCCTCGCGCTCACCGAACCCGGCGATGCCAGCGCTCTGATCTGCGCCAGCTACCCGACCCGCGGCCTGGACATCCTCACCACCGAACGCACCAGGACGCTGCTGCGGGAACGCGCCGACGCCGGCGCGGCGGTGGTGCTGGTCTCCGAGGATCTCGAGGAGCTGATGGCCATCAGCGACCGCATCGCGGTCCTCCACGACGGCGAACTCAGCGGCGTCGTCGACGCCGGCACCACCGGCCGCGCCGAACTCGGCGCGCTCATGACCGGAGACGCGGCATGAGCACTGCACTCGACGAACCCACCACCGACACGGCAGTGGTGACCCCATCGCTGACCGCCTGGCAGCGCATCCCCCGCCACGCCAAGGTTCGGCTCGGCTGGATCATCGGCGGCACCCTCGGCGCCGTGATCGCATTCCTGGCGTTTTGCGCCTGGCAAGGCGCCGATCCGCTGGGGGTCCCGTCGGCGATGCTCAGCACAGCGCTCCTGGACCCTGGGGCGCTGGGGCAGACCCTCACCTACGCGGTTCCCATCGGATTCGCCGCACTCGCCGTGGCGATCCCCGCGCGGGGCGGCCTGGTCAACGTCGGCGGCGAGGGCCAGCTCATCGTCGGCGCCGTCGCCGGGACCGGCCTGGCGCTGGCCATCGGCGAGGCCGTGGCCGGGCCGCTGGGCATAGTGATCTCCCTGGCCGCCGGGGCCGCCGCCGGCGCCGCCTGGGCCGGGCTGTGCGGATTCCTGCGGGTCAAACTCAACACCGCCGAGGCAGTCACGACACTGCTGATGAACTTCATCGCCAATGCGATGCTCAACTTCCTGATCTACCAGCCCTGGAAGGATCCCCACGGCTCCGGCCAGCCCCAAAGCCGACCCATCGACGGCGCGCTGCGGCTGCCCGGGCTCTTCGACGCCACCACTATCACCTGGGCGGTGCCGCTGCTCGCGGCCGCCGGGATCGTGCTGTGGCTGGCATTGGCCAAGACTGGCTGGGGATTCGCGCTCAGCGTCGCCGGGGCCAACCCGGTCGCGGCCTCCAGGCAGGGCCTGTCGAACCAGCGGCTCATGCTCCAGGCGATGCTCGTCGGCGGCGCCATGGCCGGGCTCGGTGGCGCGCTCAACATCCTGGGCGTCGAGGGCCAGCTGCGGCCCGGCATCACCGCGGGCCTCGGCTACGTCGGCTTCCTCGCCTGCTTCGTGGCGAACTCACGCCCGCTGCGGGTGGTGCTGATCTCCATCGGATTCGCCGCCATCGCGATGAGCGGCAACGGCCTCCAAATCTCCGAAGGTCTCGACGGGAACGTGGTCAACGTCGCGCTCGGCCTGATAGTGCTCGCGGTCCTCATCATCGGCGGCAGCCGAAGGAGCAACTCATGAACCTCGTCGTCGAACTGCTGCTGGCCGCCATCCCCGGCACCGCCGCGCTGCTGCTTCCCGCGCTGGGCGAACTTCTCACCGAACG
>JBKEBG010000046.1:0-28096 GCA_047972985.1 Arachnia sp. | reverse complement strand
AGCCCCTTACCGTCAGCGGCGACCCTGGCGGAGCGCTCGTCGTCGCCCTCCCCCAGGACCGCGAGCGAAAGCTGCTCGTGCGAGCCGTCGGGATCAATGTCGTTGGCCAGTACATCAACCTCCACCCAATCCTTGCCGACGATAGAGGCCAGCGGGACCAGGTCGTCGTTTGCCTCCGGGGGCAGGAGCCGGGCCTGCTTATCCACCACGACGCTCACCTCGCCCGAACCTCGCCTGCCGCGGGCGTCCTGGATGATGTAGGTGCCGGTGTAGACGCCCTCCTCCTCGGGTGCCTGCAGCATTATCGCCTGATCGTCGACCTCGGCGTCGATGCCCGGCAGGCTCACCGGGTCCGCCTCGGTAAACCCGATGGCGTCGCCGTCGATGTCGACGTCGTTGTGCAGCGCCGGGATCGCCACGTCACGGCCCGGCCGCACCTCGATGGTGTCGCTCACCACTATCGGCGGGGAGTTCTCCACGCCCGGTGGGGCGACGCCGACCCGGATCTCGCCGGTCCCGATCGCGCCCAGCGCATCGATCACCTGGTAAGTGAACACATCCGTGCCTTGCGAACCGGGGAAAGCCTCATAGGTCAGCCACCCGTCCCCGGTGGACAGCACCCGCCCCAGGGTGGGGCCCGAACCGACACCGACCACCCGGACCGCATCGCCGTTGGGGTCGATGCCCGACAGCGGGATCGCCACCCGGGTGGTGGTGCCCGAGAGCACGCGTTCCACGACCGGGGCGGGCACCGGGGGCTCGTTCTGCGCGTCCTGGGACACCACTGTCACCGCGATCCGCGCCGAGGCTATGTTGCCCTCGGAGTCGCTGACCTCGTAGGTCAGGCTCTTGGTGGAGGCGGCGGCGCCCTCCGGGATCGAGACCTGCACCTGGTCGTCGTCGAGCCAGGCCCGATCGTCCAAGGGATTTTCCACGATCCGATCGACAGCCAGGTCGAGGCCCACCGGCGAGGAATCGTTGGCGAGCACGTCGACCGCCTGGGTGCTTCCGGCGCGGACCCGGACCGCGTCGCGCACCGCCTGCGGCATCGTGGAGCCGGTGCCCGGGGTGGGCACAACGATGATGGTGCCCAGCACCGAGTGTTTCCCGTCGCTGACCCGGTAGGTGAGCGTGATGGGCTCGGTCGGTGTGTGAATCGCTGAGATGGTAATGAGGTGGCGGCGCTCAAGCGTCGCCTGCAACCCGGCTGGCTGGCTCACCTCCTGCACCACCAGCACGTTGCCGTCCGGGTCGGTGTCGTTGAGCAGCGGGTCGATCAACACCGAACCGCCCGGGGGCAGCAGCGCGACGTCGAGCGCCGCCACCGGCGGCTGATCGGTGGTGGGTGCCCGCACGTCGATCCGCACGATCCCTACCGCCACCGGCCCGTTGGAGACCTTGTAGGTGACGTAATAGGTGCCGGGCTCTTCGGCGGAGAATGTGAACCAGCCGTCGCGGTAGCTGGGCGTGACCTTGCAGGCGCAGTCCCCGGCAGCCACCTCGGTCAGAACGAGGTTGCTGGCGACGTCGTTGGCCAGCGGGCGCACCGTCAGCTGCTCCCCGGCAGTGACGGTCTCGTAATCGCCGAAAGCTATCGGTGGCACCACATCCGTGACCACTTCGAGGGTCAGCTCGGCCTCGGTGGTGGCGTAACCGTCGGAGACGCTCACCGCGATCGTCTTGGCACCCAGCGACTTGCCGACATCCCGAAATGTGATGTCGCCGTCGGTGGTGAAGCTGACCTCGTCCTCGGCGGCCTCGGGCAGCACCGCGTCCAGCAGGATCAACGCGTCACCGTCAGGGTCGCGCCAGTCCAGGAGCGCGCGCATCGTGATCGTCTGCCCCAGCTGCACACTCAGCGGGGTCGCCGGTTCGGTGAACTGGGGCGGTGAGTTCTTAGCCTCCGGGTCGGGGGGCAGCACCTCGAGGGTCACCATCGCCGTGTCACTGCCGCCGCGGCCATCATCGATGGTGTAGGAGAAGGTGAGCTGGCCGGTGGCGCCGGCGTCGAGGGTGATTTGTAGCCCGGAGCCGCCGCGTACCTGCTGCACCGTTGCGGAATCACCAACCTCGCTCGGGGCTGTGATGGTCAGCACATCCCCGTCGGGGTCCGAGTCATTATCCAGCACCGTCAGGATCGTCGAGCGTCCCGCCCGGGCGGCGAGTTCGTCGTCCTCGGCCGTCGGGCTCCGGTTGTCCTCGGTGCGCTCAGGCGGCTGCACGGTTGTGATGCGGGTTTCGTCGGTGGGTGAGTCGTCGTCGGCGCCGATGACCTCTTCCCAGTCGCTGGGCAGGATCATGCGCATGTCCTGATCGACCAGCCACACAGTGCCGCTGACCACATCGTTCAACACGACGGTGGACCGGTTGACCTGGAACTGCAGCTGGGCCCCCTCGGGCACCTCCGGGATGTCGAGGATGGCCGGTTCGGCGTCGCGGCAGGCCCGAACGAATGAGTCCCCGAAGGCAGCGTAGACGCAGTCGTTGGCCTGCACGGGCGCCACGGGTGTTGCGTCCATCCGGCCGGAAACCGAACGCGGGCCGTCCGCGGTGACCGCGATGAGGCCGGCCTGGGTGGCGTAGATGGCCCGCGCCTCGTCTTGGCCGCCCAACGCGTCGGGGGCGGGTGCGGTGAGTTTGGCATCCGCGGCGCCCGAGACCTCGAAGGCCTCGGGCATTCCCTCGACCCAGATCAGCCCCGCCTGCGAGTCGAGGACCACTGCCCGGTCCCCGACGGCGCTCAGTTGGACGGTTCCCCCGCTGAGTTCGAAGGGCAATGCGGTCTCCGACTGCCCCTCCACCGCGGGCCGCACCAGGCTCGAGGTGGCGGTGTTGAGGCCGATCACACCACCGCCAGAGGTGGCGGTGGCAAGGCCCCGCTCCCCGACGTCCAGGTGTGCGGCGTCGCGCTGGAAGTCGAGGTCGAGCACGCTGTCGAGCGAGCCGAACCACACCCGTCCGCTATCGGGGTTGCTGACCACGACAGTGCCTCCGGCCATGGACACTTCGGCGTTGACCGGGAGCCTGGTGGGGGAACCGAGCCGGTTCGGCCCGGGTTCGTAGGCCACCAGAGTCGAGGAGGCCATGCCGTGGATCGCCACGCTCTGGCCTTCCTGCAGCACCGAAAGCTGGGCATCACCGGCAGTGGCGGCCCCGGCGAGGGCCGGGATCTGCTCGTTGAGGGTGCCCACCAGGCCCGCGTTCCGGTTGGCGACGTAGACGGTTCCCTCGTTGAGGTGGACATCGGCCTCCACCAGGCCGGGGTTGAGCACCGCCGCCCATGCCATCGTCCGCGCCACGGCGGCAACCGCCAGCCCCTGCCAGGTACGGCGCGCGAACCTGGCAAGGAGGCGGAGCCCACGAGAGTGATGACGCTCGTCGGCGGCGGGAGTATCGCGGGGCACAGCTACCCTCGCGGCGGCTCGACCCGCAGCATCACTCCGTCGCCGAGGTCGAGCACAGTTCCGAAGTCGACGGGAACGGATTGGCCATCGGCAAGCACAAAGGGGGCTTGGCCGTGGGGTGTGACAGTGCTGCCGTTGGTGGAGTTGAGATCGGTGACCACCACCTGCCAATCCTGCACAGCGATCAGCACCTGGCTACGCGATATGTCGTTGTTGGGGCTGGCAACCCGCAGCACCTGGCTTCCGGCGGGGGCCTTGGCCGGATCGGGGGCACGTCCGACGATCACCGACGTGACCAGGTCGACCCAGGCGTCGTGATTCGTGTGGACCCCCGCCATCACCGGGGCTGGGATCACCTGGGCCCTGGAGCGGTCGATGGGCGCCGAGCAGATCCGGCACGTGGTGCCGGTGACCGGGTTGGCGTGGCCGCGGGCGCAGGGCGCGGCCATGATCTGGGGGATGTCAGGCGAGATCTGGCCCGCCGCCTTCTGTGCCGCGGCGAGCCCGGGAGAGAATACTGTGCCCGCGTCGGTGGGGATCTCCGGCACCGGCGTAGCCTCCGGCGCCGGGGCGTCGGCCTCCGGCGGTGGCGGCGGAATCAGCACCTCCGGCATCTCACCCGTGGTGGCGAGCATGTCTTCGATATCTGTCGGGATCAGCGGCGCTTCGGGCTCGACCAGATCGGGAAGGTCCACCACGGGCTCGACCAGCGGCGGCCCGGTGAGTGGTTCGGCATGGCCGGGTGGTTCCGCCGCGGCCTCGGGGACATCCGCGGCCACGCCAGCCTCGGTGGGCCAGATCAGGGCTGCGGGCTCGGTGGTGAGATAGACGTGGGTGACCAGAGCCGCGCCGACCGCCAGCGGGATCAGCACATCACCCTCCGGGGCCCCGGGCTCCAGGTCCAGGCGCAGCCGGCACACCTCGCCGAGGCTGTCCTCGCACCAGGTGAGGTTGTCGGTTCCGTCCGCGACGGGAGCGCCGGTATTGGCGTTGACGACGCGGGGGCGTCCGCGCAGCAGACCGCGCAGACCGTCGCCACCCCAGAAGAACGCCGCGAACTCGGACATGGTGGCCACCGACCCCGAGCCGAGCGTGGCGAGCACAGCATCGAGCGATCCGGCGCCCATGACGTCACGCCACAGTTGCTCGACATCGACGGCCCTGCCGGGTTCCGGAAGCGCGACCAGTGCAGTAGGGCCGGACACCAGCAGCCATCCCCCGGGTGAATAGCTGATGTGCCACGCGGCTATCGGATCCCCCATCCGGCACCTCCTATCAGATAGTAAGGCTATCCGGACCGAAGATATGTGCCAAGAACCTATTGTCGCGCACCATTTGAAGGCCTGCCATCCTAGTGCGATGCACTTCACAGCACCCCGATGGCGCGCCTGGCTGGCGTCTGGACTGATCGTGAGCCTCGGCCTCGCCGTGGCCGGCTGCACCGGCGGCGGCAACCAAACCGGGCCCTGGGATCAACGCCCGGGCGATTTCCAGGTCAATCGGCTCCCCGCGACGGCCCGCACGATCCCGCTGGCTGACGCCGCGGCGGCCGCGGCGGCCGATGAGGATTCCTCGCCCTGGCTGGCCTCGCTCAACGGGCCCTGGAGCTTCACCTGGTCACCCAGCCTGTCGCAGGCCCCGTCGGCCTTCATGGACCCGGAGCGCTCCGTGGCCGACTGGGATCAGGTGGAAGTACCCCACACCTGGCAAATCGACGGCTACGGCGACGAGGCCACCGGCGATCTCGTCTACCTGAACGAACGCCACCCGTGGCAGGGCTACGAGACGATCGAACCGCCCGCCATCCCCACGCAGGGGGCCTCGATCGGTTCCTACCGGCGCAACTTCAATGTGCCTGCCCAGTGGCAGGATCGGCGGATTGTGCTCGGGTTCCAGGGTGTGAAGTCCGCCTTCACAGTGTGGGTCAACGGTCAGGAGATCGGCTACTCCGAGGACAGCTTCACCCCTGCCGAGTTCGACGTGACCGACGCCGTGGTCGAAGGCGAGAACGTGGTGGCGGTGCAGGTGCACCGCTGGTCGGACGGGTCCTGGCTGGAGAACCAGGACATGATCGACCTGTCCGGAATCTTCCGCGACGTCGAGGTCTACGCGCTCCCGGGAACCTGGGTGGACGATCACCAGGTGAGCACCGAAATCGGCGACGACTTCAGCACCGCGCAGGTATCGGCTGTCATCGACGTGGCCCGCGACGACGACGGCGCGGCCGCCACGAGGCTCATCGCGACCCTGCTGGACGCCTCGGGCAATGAGGTGGGCCGCGACGAGACCGAGCTCAGTCTCGCCGACAGCCAGGCTCAAAGCCTCACCGTCGCGATCGATGTGGATCAGCCCGAGCTGTGGTCGGTGGAGAACCCCTATCTGTACACGCTGGTCTACGAACTCACCGACGGTCCTGACAGCGTCGAGTTCGTCTCAACCCGGGTCGGCATCCGCGAGTTCGGCATCGTCGAGGGGCAGATGATGATCAACGGCTCGCCGCTGCGGATCAATGGGATGAACCGCGGCGAGATGCACCCGGATGTCGGGCAGGCGCTGACCGCCGAGATCCAGCGCGCTGACCTCATCGCGATGCGCCGCAGCGGGGTCACTGCCATGCGCACCGCTCACTACCCGGCCGACCCGGATCTGTACCGCCTGGCCGACGAGATCGGCATGTACATCATGGACGAGGCCAATGTTGAGTCCCACGCCCTGCGCCCATTCCCCGGCAATTCCCCGGAATGGGACGATGCTGTGCTGGATCGGGTGAGCTCGATGTTCGAGCGGGACAAGAACCACGCATCGGTGCTGTGGTGGTCGCTGGGCAACGAGGCCGGGCCGGGGCCGGTGTTTGCTGAAGCCGCCGACTGGTTACGCGCCCAGGACCCCACCCGCCTGGTGCATTACCAGGACGATTCGAGCGTCGCCGACATCGACGGGGTGTTCTACCCGCTCAACGACCAGCTCGTCGAGCGCGCGGCGCAGACCACCGGGCGGCCGTGGATCGCGACCGAGTACCAGCACGCTATGGGCAATTCGCTGGGCGGGATCGCCGAGGACTGGGCAGTGATCGAATCGAACCCGGAGCTGCAGGGCGGGTTCGTGTGGGACTGGGCGGATCAGGCGATCCGGCTCCCGATCGAGGGCGGCGTGGCCGCGTTGCCGATCCCCGATGATCTCCCCGAGGACGAGACATTCTTCTCCTACGGCGGGGACTGGGGGGATTACGCCACCGACGGCGGGTTCGAACTCAACGGCGTCGTGCTGCCCGACCGCAGGCCGCAACCCGAGCTTGCCGATCTGGCCGCCGTCTACGAGCCGGTCCAGCTGCTCGACGTCTCCGACGACGGCACCGCCATCCAGGTCCGCAACGAGTACCTGTTCACCGATCTGGCCGACCTCGCCATTTCGTGGCGCGCCGAGGTGGACGGCGTGGCGGCCGCCTCGGGTGACGCGGCGGCACAGCTCGGGCCGTTGCAGACCGGATGGCTTGAGCTGACCGGCCTCGCGGCCCTCGACGTCCCGACCGGGGCCGTGGCCACCGTCACCGTGGAGTTTGCCCTCGCCGAGGCCACCACGTGGGCCGAGGCGGGCCAGGTGGTGGCGACGCTGCAGTTCCGGCCGGGCTGGGCCGGCGACGCGGCGGCCCCTCCCCTGGCCACCGGTCAGGGCAAGGTCGAGGTCGAGAGTTCAGCGGGCACGCTCCGGCTGAGCGCCTCGAATGTCTCGATCAGCCTCGACGCGGCATCGGGGGCGATCACATCGATAGTGATGGCCGGCAGCGAGGTGCTGGCGGCACCCATCCGGCCGGACTTCTGGCGCGCCCCCACCCAAAACGACACCATGAACGGACTGGTGGGAAGCCACCGCTGGCGCACCGCCTCGCAGGGCATGGCGGCGGCGGCCGACGACGACGGCGGCATCGCTATCGACTCGGTCGAGGTGACCACCGGCGAGGACGGATCCGCGCTGATGACTGCGCAGGGATGGATCCGAATGGACGAGGAGCCCGGCTTCCAGCTGCGGGTACGGCTGCTTCCCAGCGGGGACATCGTCGTCGAGTCGACGCTGGCGGCCTCCCAGGTGCGCGGTGAGATCCCGGCGGTGGGGCTCGCGGTCGACCTCGACGGCGACCTCGACACCCTCACCTGGCTCGGCAACGGACCCCACGAGTCCTGGCGCGACCGCCAGGCCGGGGCAAGGTTCGGGCGCTGGAGCTCCCCGGTGGCCGACCAGGCCTTCTGGCACGTCGTGCCGCAGGCAACGGGCAACCACACCGGCGTCAAGTGGGCCACGCTGACCCGCGACGATGGGTCGGGGCTGCTGATATCGGCCATCGAGGATCCATTGGAGGTTGCCGCGCTGCCAGCATCCGAGGAGGCAATCAGCCAGGCCGCCCACCCCCACGAGATCGTCACCGACGATGTGGTGCACCTGGCGGTGGACGGGGTGCAGCAGGGCCTCGGGGTGACCTGGGGGGCCACTGCACTCGAGCAGTTCTCCGTCTCCCCCGCCGATGAGCACACGCTGCGGATGGTGCTCAGCCCCGTGGCACCGGGCGAGGATCCGGCCGAGCGGGCCCGCCGGGCATGGGTGGAGCCCTAGGCGGCCTCGGCTTGTCCGGGGCAGCCCTCACGGCGCATACTTGCCCTGTCGCACGGCGAAGATGGGGTCATCACCTCGGAGTTGCCGGAAGAACAGCCTCGTAGCTCAGTAGAACCGGCCGCGGCAGCAAGTAAGTGGGGGGCCTCGGCCTCCAAGGAGGGTGGTACCGCGGGCCGTGTGGCTCGTCCCTTCGCACGAAGGCACTTCGCGACGAAGAGGAACCGATGACCACCCCGAGCTACCGCGCCGTCCCCGCCAACGTCGACTTCCCGGCCTTGGAGCACGAGATCTTGCAGCTGTGGCAGGCCAACGACACGTTCGCCGAGTCCCTGGCCGCCTCGGCCGGCGGCGAACCGTGGACGTTCTTCGAGGGCCCGCCCACCGCCAACGGCAAGCCGGGCACCCACCACATCGAGGCGCGCGTGTTCAAGGACGTGTTTCCCCGATTAAAGACGATGCAGGGCCGCCACGTGGAGCGCAAGGCGGGGTGGGACTGTCACGGCCTGCCGGTGGAATTGGCTGTGGAGAAGGAGCTGGGCTTCTCCGGTAAGCCCGATATCGAGGCCTACGGTATCGAGCCGTTCAACGCCAAATGTCGCGAATCGGTGTTGCGTCACGTCGACGAGTTCGAGGCTCTGACCACCCGCATGGGCTATTGGGTCAACCTCGACGACGCCTACGTCACGATGACCAGCGACTACGTCCAGTCGGAGTGGTGGGCGTTGCAGCAGATCTTCAACGCCGGCCTGCTGCAGGAGGACCACCGGGTGGCCCCCTACTGCCCGCGCTGCGGCACCACACTGTCCGATCACGAGCTGGCCCAAGGCTATGAGGACGTCACCGACCCGTCGGTCTATGTGCGGTTCCCGCTGACCGGGGGCCCGTTGGCCGGGGACGTGGACCTGCTGGTGTGGACCACGACACCCTGGACGCTGGTGTCCAACACAGCTGTGGCGGCACACCCCGAGGTCAGCTACGTCGTGGCCAGCCACCCGGAGCAGAGGTCGGTCCTGATCGCTGACGCGCTGTTTGACGCCGTGCTGGGCGATGAATGGTCCCGGGGCGAGGCTTTCGACGGCGCCGAGCTTGAGCGCTGGGGCTATCAGCGCCCGTTCGAGCTGGTCGAGTTCCCCGAGCCCGCCCACTTCGTCGTGCTGGCCGATTACGTCACCACAGAGGACGGCACCGGGCTGGTGCATCAGGCCCCCGCCTTCGGCGCCGACGATATGGCGGTCTGCCGCGCCTACGGCCTGCCCGTGGTGAACCCGGTGCTGCCCAACGGCACTTTCAGCCAGGACGTCGGGCTCGTGGGGGGCGCATTCTTCAAAGACGCCGACGCCGCCCTGATGGCCGACCTGACCACCCGGGGTCTGCTGTTCCGGCGCCTTGACTACCGCCACTCCTACCCGCACTGCTGGCGCTGCCATACCGTGCTGATCTATTACGCCCAGCCGTCGTGGTACATCCGCACCACCCGCATCAAGGATCGGCTGGTGGCCGAGAACCAGAAGACCACCTGGTATCCCGAGTCGATCAAACACGGCCGCTACGGCGACTGGCTGAACAACAACATCGACTGGGCACTGTCCCGGTCCCGCTACTGGGGAACTCCGCTGCCGATTTGGCGCAACGTTGCCGACCCGTCCGATCTGATCTGCGTGGGGTCCTTGGCCGAGCTGTCCGAGCTGGCCGGCCGCGACCTGGCCGACCTCGACCCGCACCGGCCGTTCATCGACGATGTGGTGATCGAACGCGACGGCGCCACCTATCGCCGGGTGCCCGAGGTTATCGACGCCTGGTTCGATTCCGGCGCGATGCCGTTCGCGCAGTGGGGGTACCCGCATGTCGAGGGATCGGCGGAGAAGCTCGCGGCCGCCTACCCGGCCGATTTCATCTGCGAGGCCATCGACCAAACCCGGGGCTGGTTCTACTCGCTCATGGCTGTGGGCACCCTGGTCTTCGATGAGTCCAGCTACCGCAATGTGGTCTGCTTGGGGCACATCCTCGCCGAGGACGGCCGCAAGATGAGCAAACACTTCGGCAATGTGCTGGAACCGTTGCCGCTGCTGGAGCGCCATGGCGCTGACGCCGTCAGGTGGTTCATGGCCTGCTCGGGCTCCCCGTGGATGGCCCGCCGGGTGGGGGATTCCACCATCGGGGAGACTGTCCGTAAGGTGCTGCTCACCTACTGGAACACAGTGGCCTTCCAATCGTTGTACGCGCGGGCCGCGCAGTGGACCCCGGATCCCGCCAGCCGCCCCCGGGTGCGGGAGCGTCACGTCCAGGACAGATGGCTGGCCTCGGCGACGCAGCGCCTGGTGCGCCGGGTCACCGCCGCGCTGGAGGACTACGACACCCAACGCACCGGAACCCTCATCGCCAGCTTCGTCGACGACCTATCCAACTGGTACGTGCGCCGGTCGCGGCGCCGGTTCTGGGCCGGGGACCCCTCGGCGCTGTGGACGCTGCACGAGACCCTCGACATGCTCACCCGGCTCATGGCGCCGCTGATGCCCTTCGTCACCGAACGCGTCTGGCAGGACCTGTTCGTGGCCACCGACCCGACCCGGCCGGCATCGGTGCACCTGGCGCCGTGGCCGTGGGTGGACCACGCCCGCATCGACGACGACTGGGAACACAAGATGAGCATCGCCCGCAGACTCGTCGAACTCGGCCGGGCCGCGCGCTCGGATTCGAAAATCAAGGTGCGCCAACCGCTGAGCCGCATGCTGGTGCCCTCGGCGGCGCTGGCCGAGCTGACTGATGAACTGATTGAGGAGATCCGCGCCGAGATCAACGTGGTGAGCATCGACTCGTTCGCCGCCGCGGGCGATCTGGTGGATCACTCGGCCAAGGGCAACTTCCGCACGCTGGGGAAACGGTTCGGCAAGCAAACCCCGCTGGTGGCCGAGGTCATCGCCGCCGCCGACGCCTCCCGCCTGGCCGAGGAGCTCGGCACCACCGGCCGGACCAGCGTTGAGCTGGACGGCGAGCAGGTGGTGTTGGGCGCCGATGAGGTGGTGCTCACCGAGCGACCCCGCGAGGGCTGGAGCGTGGTCAATGAGCAAGGCGAGACTGTCGCGCTCGATCTGGAACTTACCGGTGAGCTCATCAGCGCCGGCCTGGCCAGGGAGGCCATCCGGGCCATCCAGGACGCCCGCAAGCAGGCCAGCCTCGACGTGTCGGACCGGATCAAGCTACGGCTGGATGCCCCGGCGGACCTGGCCGCGGCCATCGCGGCGCACGCCGGGCTCATCGCCGAGGAGGTGCTGGCGATCGAGCTGGAGCAGGGTGCTGTGGACTCACCGACGGCGCTGGACGAGACTCTCGGGTTGAGGCTCGCTATCATCCGGGCCTGAGTGACCCGAGGCGCTACGTCACCCGATTGTGAACCCAATCCGACTGATCGTGCATGAACCCGGCTCTCAGGCCTTGTCACCACCAATATTCTGCAGCACTGGACGTGGCCCAGGTGAAAATTCGACATTGCTGTGTTCTCACCTGCGCATCGCAGCCTGATGCTTCTGGCCGGTTCGGCTACTTGAGAGGAACATCAATGAAGAAACCGCTTGTTGGCGGGGTCGCGCTGGCTGCTGCCGCCGTCCTCACCCTGGCTGGTTGCACGGGGGACTCAGATCCAGGCGAATCGACCGGCGAACAAACGCCGGCCGAGGGCTCCTACACCACCCGGGAAGCGACCGACGGCGTCACCGAGTTCGTGATCGTCGACAACCCCGGGGATGGCAAGACCCTTTCCTACGGCAAGGACTCCGGCTTCGAACTGATCGAGGAAGAAGACGGCGGCGTCACATATGCCTTCAAGGACATGAACGGCAACGGCGAACTCGACCTGTGGGAGGACTGGCGCCTCGATGGGGCCGAGCGGGCCGCTGATCTGGCCAGCCAGATCAGCCCCGAGCAGGCAATGGGCCTGATGCTGTTCAGCCTGCACGAGCGCACCCCCGAGGACGGGCTGACCGATGTGCAGAAGGCCTACCTCGCCGAGGACCGGCTGCGTAACGTGCTCAACGCCGCGGGCAATGAGATCGAGCGCAGCGTGACCTGGGTCAACTAGATGGAAACCTTCGTCGAGAGCCTGGCCACCGAGGAAGAGGCTTACATGCCTGTGAACTTCAGCTCCGATCCGCGTTCCGATGCTGCCGGCGGGTACACCCAGGAGGCCGTCACCGATATCTCGGTCTGGCCGAACTCGCTGGGCCTGGCCGCCACCCACAACGCCGACACTGTGCTGCAGTTCGGCACCATGGCCTCCGAGGAGTACCGGGCACTGGGCATCAACATGGCGCTGAGCCCGCAGATCGACCTCGCGACCGACCCCCGCTGGTCCCGCAACAACGGCACCTTCGGTGAGGACCCCGAACTCAGCGGCGAACTCGCCGCCGCCTACATCGAGGGCTTCCAGGGCACCTTCGACGAGGACGGTGTCAACCTCGGCTGGGGCGACAACTCGGTGGCCACCACCACCAAGCACTTCCCGGGCGATGGCTCCGGTGAAGGCGGCCGTGAGTCCCACACCGACATCGGCAAGTACGCTGTCTACCCCGGCGGCAACGAGGAGGGCATCTACGAGCCTTTCCTGTCTGCCCTGGATTCCAGCGCCGTAATGCTCAGCTACTCGATCGGTATCGCCGCTGACGGCTCGGCCGCCTTCGGCGACAAGGTCGCCACCGCCTACGACCAGGAGAAGGTCGCCCTGCTGCGCGATGCCGGCTACGACAACGTGATCATGACCGACTGGCGCGTCACCCACAACATCGAGGAGTTCGGCGGCCCCTGGGGCATGGAGACCGCCTCGGTGGAGGAGCGTCACTACGCAGTGCTGAAGGCCGATGTCGACATGTTCGGCGGCAACAACGCGCTGGCACCGCTGTCGGCGGCATTCGACATGTGGCAGGCAGATTTCGAAGCCGGCGAGAACGAGATCGACGCCGACACCAGGCTGCGGCAGTCGGCCGAACGGATCATCCGGATGATCGTCAACAACGGCGCCTACGAGAACCCCTACGTCGACATCGACAACTCCACCGAGGTCATGGGCAGCCAGGACAAGATCGAGGCCGGCTACGACGCGCAGCTCAACTCGGTCGTCGCGCTGAAGAACCAAAACGGCGCCATCTCCTGTGATGCGACCCAGGATTCCTGGGCCGACAAGACCGTCTACATCCCGCAGAGCTACGACACCGGCTTCGACAACCCGATGCTGGGCAGCCCGTACTCGCAGGGCCCGACCTTCGCCCTTGAGGTGGCCGAGGAATACTTCGGCACAGTGGTGACCGACGCGGTTGAACTGGACGAAGAGGGTCAGGTCGTCAGCTACACGGCCCCGGATCTCAGCGATGTGGATCTGGTGCTCGTGGGCATCAAGCCCCCGCAGCAGGGTGGCCTGTTCGGCGGGGTCGATCCGGCCACCGGCGAGTACATCCCGATCACGCTGCAGTACGGCGAGTACACCGCCGACGGAGACAACGTGCGTAAGGTCTCCATCGCCGGCAACCAGCTGGAGGACGGCACACAGGAGAACCGTTCCTACTTCGGTAAGACGGCTCAGATCTCCAACGCCGCCGATCTTGAGGCAGTCCAGCGCGCCGCGGCCGCCGTGGATGCCTCCGGTAAGGAGATTCCGCTGATCACCGTCATCCGCACCGGCGAGGTCATCATGGATGCCTCCACTGTGATCCCGGCGGAGTTCGAGGAGCTCAGCGACGCCATCCTCATCGGCTACGGCGTGGCCCAGTCCGCCTACTTCGATGTGGCGCTGGGTCTGCACGATTCCACGGCCCGTCTGCCGCTCGGCCTGCCGGCCAGCATGGACGCCGTCGAGGGCTCGTTCGAGGACGTCCCGATGGACGTCGAGGCCTACACCGACGCGGCGGGTAACTCCTACGAGGTCGGCTTCGGCCTGAACTGCTCGGGCGAAACCATCGGCTAAGTCCTCGCGGTCAGGGGCATCGCCCCCGGATAACCCCATGCGCGGGCCATCACCTCACCAGGTGGTGGCCCGCGCATGATTTCTCACACTTGATGGAGCTGGCTTGACCCGACATTCCACGATCACCACCGCTGCTCTGGTCGCGGCGTGCCTGGTAGTAGGCGCCTGCACCGGCCCCGGCGAGCGGCCCAGTGATCCCGCGGCCACCCCACCCGGCAGCGCCGTCCCCGGCGGGTTCACATCCCGCGAGGTCAACGACGGCCAGACGACATTCTGGGTGGTGGACAACCCCGGCGGCGGCGCCCGAGTGTCCTACGGCGCCGCCGGTGGCATCGAGCTGGTCACCGAATCCGACGGCCAGACCACCCTCGCCTTCAAGGACTCCAACCACAACGGCGAGCTGGATGCCTGGGAGGACTGGCGCCTTCCCGCCGCCGAACGCGCGGAACTGCTCGCCGCCCGGATCAGCATCGAACAGGCATCCGGGCTGATGCTGTTCAGCACCCACGAGCACAGCCCCGCCGACGGCCTGACCCAGCGGCAGCGCGACTATCTGGGGACATCACGGCTGCGCACCATCCTCCACGCCGGCCCCTCGGACGTGGAAGCCTCGGTGACCTGGGCCAACCAGCTGCAGGAATATGCCGAGTCCCAGGCCACGGCCGCTACCCCGTTCGTGCCAGTCAGCATCACCTCGGATCCGCGCTCCGATGCCAGGGACTCCTTCACCGGTGTGACCGGGGTGGTGTCCCAGTGGCCTTCCGGGCTCGGGCTGGCCGCCACGTTCGAGCCCGACCGGGTCCGGGAGTTCGCTCAGATCGTCTCCGCCGAGTACCGGGCGCTGGGCATCGCCGGTGGGCTCTCACCGCAGCTCGATATCGCCACCGAACCGCGTTCCTTCCGCAACAGCGGCACCTTCGGCGAGGACCCGGCGATGGTGGCGGCGATGGGCCGGGCCTACGTCGAAGGATTCCAGACCACCTACGATGCCTCGGGCCGGCCCGTCGGCTGGGGCGCAGACTCGGTGGCCGCCACCATCAAGCACTTTCCCGGTGACTCGATGGGAGAGGGCGGACGCGATTCGCACACCGCGGCAGGCAAGTACGCGGTGGGTGCCTCGGGGCAGCTGGGAACAATGATCGAACCGTTCCGGGCGGCCCGGGACGCGGCAAGCGTCATGACCTCCTATTCGATCATCACCGACGCCGACGGCGGGCCCGCCTGGGGCGACCGGCTCGTCGGCAGCTCCTTCGACCCGGAGATCCTGCGGATGCTACGCGAGGACCTGTCCTGGGACGGGCCCGTGGTCACCGACTGGGGAGTACTCGGCGGCGACGACGGCGGCCCCGGTGGCACCTCGGGAACCCCGTGGGGTGTGGAACAGCTCACCGTGGCCGAACGGGCCTACACGGCACTGGTCGCCGGGGTCGATGCCTTCGGCGGCCTGAACGAGGCGGACCCGGTTCAGGCGGCGTATCAGTTGTGGGACGAGGCCTTCGCCCGTGGCGATCTCGACGTGGACGCCGAGACCCGGTGGCGCGACTCGGCCGCGCGGGTGCTGACCCCGGTCTTCCTCACCGGAGCCTACGACGATCCATTCCGCGACCTCGCCACCTCGCTGATGAGGGTAGGCAGCCCCGAGTTCACCGCCGCGGGTTGGCAGGCACAGCTCGATTCCATCGTGGTCACCAAGAACTCCCCCGGGGCGATCGAGTGTTCACCCGCCCTCAATGCCGCCGCTGCACGCGTCTACATCCCCATGACCCACGAGCAGGGACCCGAGCCCGGTGCCGCGGGCCAGCCGGTGGCAAGCATCGACCTGGACGTGGCCCGCGAACACTTCGGCACCGTCGTCACCGACGAGCCCCAGCTGGATTCCGAGGGTGCCGTGGTGGGCTACGAGCCCCCCGACCTGTCGGATGTGGACCTGGTGATCGTGGGCATCGACAGCCCCAACAACGGCACCAACTTCTCCAGCGCCGGATTCGATGCCGCCACCGGCACCTACTATCCGCTCAGCCTGCAGTATGGCCCCTACCTCGCCGATGGCAGCAACGTGCGTCAGGTATCGATCGCCGGTGACGCCCTGCCCGGCGGCGGTACTGAGAACCGCAGCTATCTGGGTCAGTCCTCGCGGGTATCCAATCAGGCCGATCTTGAGGCTGTGCAGCGGGCAGTGGCGGCGGTGGCGGCAGCTGGAAGCGACGCGAGCGTCGTGGTGGCGCTGTCGGCGAAGACCGCTGTGGTGCCGGCCGAGTTCGAGCCCCTCGCCGACGCGGTCGTCATCGGTTTCGGCGTCTCTGATGGGGCGCTGCTTGAGATCATCCGCGGTGAGCAGCCCTCACGGGGCCGCCTGCCGATGGATTTCCCCGCCGGCATGGACACCGTCGAGGCCAATGCCGAGGACGCCTCATTCGATGTTGAGCCGTACCTGGCATCCGATGATCACAACTGGGCCTACGGTTTCGGGCTCGACAGCTGCACGGGCGAGGTGATCGGGTAGTTCCCTCGGCGATCATCCCAGGCTGACGGGGGCCTCGCGGTGCTCGATTCCCAGCTGGGTGAGGCAATCGTCGAGGATCCGCATCACTTCGAGGGTGTCGGCCAGCGGCATCGTGGCCGATTCTGTGTGACCGCCCGCGACGAGTTGGGTGACCTCGGCGATCTCGTGGGCGTAGCCGCGGCCGTGCGGTTTGACCTCGATGACCCGGGGCAGGATGCCGTTGCGGTGGATCGAGATCGTGGTGGGGTGGTGGAAGCGGGGCTCGACCTCCAGCCACCCTTTGGACCCGAGGATCGTCATGCGGGCCGGGCCGAAGCCGTCGAGGGCACAGGTCAGGGCCGATAGTCCCCCGGCGCGGTGTTTGATAGTGATGGCGGCCGCCTGGTCGACCCCGTTGGGGGCGTAGCGCCCCTCGCAGTGCACCGATCTGGCCGATCCGAGGAAGGCATTGGCAAAGGACACCGCATAGACCCCGAGATCCAGCAGTGAGCCGCCGCCGAGCTCCGGGGAGAACAGCCGATCGCCTGGGTCGTAGGCGCGTTGGGCGTACAGGTCCCCCGAGGCGCCGAGCACATCGCCGATCCGCCCCCACGCGACGATCTCGCGGGCGGCGGCCACGGCGGGCAGGAACCGGGTCCACATGGCTTCCATGCAGAACACGTCGCGGGCGCGGGCGACCTCGATCACTTCACGGGCACCAGCCAGCGTCGCGGTGAATGCCTTTTCCACCAGGACAGCCTTGCCGCGTTCGATGGCTGCCAGGGCCAGCCCGTGGTGCTGCGGGTGTGGGGTGGCGATGTAGACCACGTCGATGGTGGGGTCGTCGAGTAATTCACCGTAGGAACCGTAGGCCGTCGGGATGGCGTATCGGGCGGCGAAGGCCTCGGCCTTGGCGGCCGAACGCGATCCGATCGCGACGAGATCAGCGTGCCCCACGTGCTGGAAGTCTTCGGCCATAGTGGCCGCGATCCGACCCGCACCGAGGATCCCCCATCGGATAGTCTCCATGCCCCACAGGCTACTCCGGGGGCGCCGCGTCGTGGGCTCAGGGCTGCGCGGATGGGGCGCCGGCCCCTGGATCGGAGTCTTCCAGCCAGCCACGGGCCGCGACGGTGGCCTGCGTGAGGTCGTTGATCATGTCGACGAATCGGGCCACCTCGGCGGGGCTGTACTGGTCCAGCCGGGCCTGGATCGCCTCGGACAGCACCACGAACATCTCCCGGCCGACCTGCCGGGCCTGGGGTGTGGGTAGGAGTTCGACGGACCTGGCATCGGACTGGGATGGGGCGCGCCTGAGGTGGCCGCGCCCCTCGAGCCGGTCCAGCAGCGCTGTGGTGGCCGCCGGGGACAGCACCAGCTCCTCAGCGAGCCCGCTGGGGGTCAGGGTGCCGCCGCGCTGGGCGGTTTGCACCACAGCGGTGAGTCCCCGGACGTCGTTGTGGCCCAATCCCATCTGCCGCCGGGCGACCTCCATATAGCGCTCGGCCTCCATGGTGAACGCTTGCAGGGCCCGCTGGGGCGCCAATTCTCGTGGTGGCGGGGCGTTCATGGGGTCATCGTAGTGTCGCGGGGCAAGGCGAAAGCGCATCTGACCGGTAGGCTATGGCGTCGGAGTTCAACCAGGAGGTATCGGTGGGGCGCATCGTTCAAAAGTTCGGCGGGTCCTCAGTCGCCGATGCGGAATCGATCAAGCGGGTTGCGCGGCGGATCGCGCGCACGCGCGGCGATGGTCACGACATCATCATCGTGATCTCGGCCATGGGCGATACCACCGACGAATTGATGGACCTCGCGCTGCATGTGTCACCGCGGCCCAAGTCCCGCGAGCTCGACATGCTGCTGACCACCGGGGAGCGGCAGAGCGCAGCGTTGCTGGCGATGGCGCTGTCGGATCTCGGGGTGGAGGCAGTCTCCTACACCGGATCGCAGGCAGGGGTCTTGACCACCCCCACGCACGGCAACGCCCGGATCATCGGCATCACACCGGGCCGAGTCGAGCAGGCCCTCCAGGAGGGAAGCGTCGCAATCATTGCTGGGTTCCAGGGGGTCGCGCAGTCCACCAAGGACGTCACGACGCTGGGCCGCGGTGCCTCCGACACCACGGCTGTCGCGCTGGCCGCCTCGCTCAATGCCGACTTCTGTGAGATCTACACGGATGTCGATGGCGTCTACACGGCCGACCCACGCATCGTCACCAATGCCCGCCACATCCCCGAGATCGGCTACGAAGAGATGATGGAGATGGCCGCCTCGGGAGCCAAGATTCTCCATCTGCGCTGCGTTGAGTACGCTCGCCGCGAGCAGGTTCCGGTCCACGTCCGTTCCTCGTTCACCGATCAGCCAGGAACCTGGGTCAAGCCCCAGGACGATGTCACGAAAGGCCCCGGCATGGAAGAAGCCATCATCACCGCCGTCGCTCACGACCGGGGCGAGGCGAAGGTCACAATCATCGGGGTCCCCGATCAGGTGGGTGAGGCGGCGGCGATCTTCAAAGCTATCGCCGAGCACGACATCAACCTCGACATGATTGTGCAGAATGTGTCACGGCTGTCCGACACCAAGACCGATTTATCGTTCACGCTACCCATGGCCGATGGGCCCCGCGCGATGGCGGCGCTGGAGCACATCAAGGAGCAGGTGGGCTTCGACGATGTCCTCTACGACGATCAGATCGGCAAGATCTCGATCGTGGGGGTCGGCATGCGTTCGCATCCGGGAGTCACCGCCACATTCTTCGATGCACTCGCATCGGCCGGTGTCAACCTGCAAATGATCTCCACATCGGAGATCCGGATCTCGGTGGTGGTCAGCTGCGAGGACGTGGACCGCGCCGTGCTTGCCGCCCATTCCGCGTTCGATCTCGACGCCGACCAGGCGGCGACGGTCTACGCTGGGACCGGCCGCTAGCCAGTCCCGCACAGGTCCGGTTCCCCGGCTACCCCGAGGGCCGACAATATCGTCGGCAATCATTCTTGGGGAGTATTTTTGCTGTCCATTTCAGCCGTGCTCATTGTCATAAAGCACGCAGGAATCCTGCGCGATGCTGCGGCACTTGGCCCGGTTGCTAGGCGCTGGCCTCAGCTGGGCGTACATTCTTGTCCTGCCTAGAGGGCACACAGCAGTGATCCCTCTGACTACCGACCGAGTTGGTCTGACCATCAGGAGAGAAGGACATGAGCAAAAACCTCCAACGACGCAGCTTCTTGCAAGGAACGATCGCGGCGGGCGCACTGGCTTCGTTGACCGCGTGCGCAGGCGGCGGCACCGACGAGGATTCCACGGGCAACGCCAGCAAAGACACCATGACCCAGGCGGACGAGAACAACCCGTTCGGGCTCGCGGTTCCCAGCGAGGTGGAGGCTGTCATCTTCAACGGAGGCTACGGCATCAGCTACGCGGAGTTCGCGGCCTCGGTGGTGGAAAAGATATTCGACGGGGTCACCGTCGCGGTGGCGCCGTCCACCCAGATAGCTCAGGAGCTGCAGCCTCGTTTCACCGCCGGAGATCCGCCGGACGTGATCGACAACGCCGGAGCGGGCAAGATCGGGCTGTCGGCGATCGTCGATCAGCTCGAGGACCTCAACGAGGTACTGGACGCACCGAACCTGGAGGGGGTCACGATCCGCGACACCCTCTATGCCGGCGTGCTCGACCCGGGCAACTTCAACGGCAAGCAGGTCTCGATCGACTACGTGCTGACAGTGTTCGGCGTGTGGTATTCCTCGTCGTTGTTCGAGGAGAACGGCTGGACCCCGCCCACCACGTGGGACGAGGCGCTGGCGCTCGGCGAACAGGCGAAGGCCGCGGGCAAGTACCTGTTCCTGTGGGGCAACGAGGCGTCCTCGTACTACCTCGAAATGATGATCGCCTCGGCCATCAAGGAGGGCGGCGACGAGGTGCGCATCGCGCTGGACAGCCTCGCGGAGGGGTGTTGGAGCCTGCCCGCGGTGCAGTCGGTCTTCGAGAGCGTGGAGAAGATCGTCAGCGCCGGCTACATCAAGCCCGGTGGCTCGGGAACCCAGTTCACCGCCGCCCAGGCGCAGTGGTCCAACGCACAAGAAGCTCTGCTGTACCCCTCGGGTGCCTGGATCGAGAACGAGATGAAGGACCAGACGAAGGAGGGCTTCGCGATGGTGTGCACCCCGGCGCCCACCGTCACCAGTTCGTCGGCGATGCCCTTCGAGGCGCTTCACACCGCCGCGGCCGAGGCCTACCTGGTTCCCTCGCAGGGCAAAAACCCCGCCGGTGGCAAGGAGTTCATGCGGGCGATGCTGAGCAAGGAGGCGGCGGAGAACTTCGCGGCCACCATCTTGTCGCCCACCATCGTCAAGGACACAGTCCCCGACGACGGCTTCGGCTCCACGGCGTTGAAGTCTCAGATCGACAACCTCGCCGCCGCCGGGGACAACACCTTCACCTGGCGCTTCGCCGACTTCTACGGCATGGGCAAGGATCATGTCGTGGCAATGAACTCGTTCCTGGATGGCCAGATGGACGTCGCGAAGCTCACCTCCACCCTGCAGGAGGTCACTGACCGGGTGCGCAACGACGACGCCATCGAGAAGTACGAGGTCTCATGACCGAGCGGAAGGTGTCGGCAGTGGCAGGTGGCGGGCAACCCGCCACCACGGCACGCGCCGATGCTGCGGCAGCGCGGACGGCCCCTCGGGGCCGTCGGCGCGGCCGTCGCCCGCTGACCTTCGACCGGATCAGCTTCATGGTCGTGTTCTTGGGCGTACCGCTGCTGATCTATGTGGGTCTGGTGATCTATCCGTTCATCCAGGCCTTCCACTATTCGCTGACCAACTGGCGGGGCTTCGAGCCGATCCAGCAAGCCGACTACGTGTGGTTCGACAACTACGCCTACATTCTCACCGACGAGAAGTTCCTCACCGCGTTGGGCAACAACATCCTGCTGGCCTTCTTCCTGCCGCTGACCACTATCATTTTGGCGCTGACGCTGGCGATTGTGGTGACCCTCGGCGGCCCGTCGAGCGGACCCATCCGCGGCATCTCGGGCGCCGGGTTCTACCGGGTCGTGTCGTTCTTCCCCTACGTCATCCCCGGCATCATCATCGGCTTCGTGTGGCGGCTGCTGCTGGACCCAAGCTCGGGCCTGGTCAACGGCATCCTCACCTCGCTGGGCCTGGATCGTTTCGAGAGCTTCGCCTGGCTCGGCAATGAGGCCACCGCGATGCCCGCGTCGATCTTCGTCATGGTCTGGGGATTCGTCGGCTTCTACATGCTGTTGTTCATCGCGGCCATCAAGGCGATCCCCAGCGAGATCTACGAGGCAGTCCGCATCGATGGGGCCGGCAGGTGGACCACGGCGGTGCGGATCACTCTGCCGCTGATCCGGGACAATGTGCAGACCGCCTACATCTACATGGGCATCATGGCGCTCGACGCATTCGTCTATATGCAGGCGCTGAACCCGTTCGGTGGCCCCAATTACTCCACACTGGTGATGAGCCAGACCCTGTTCGACACTGCCTTCGGTGGCAACAACCTGTGGGGCCGCGCTTCTGCCATGGGTGTCGTGTTGGCCGTCGTGACGTTGATGTTTGCCGCGCTGGTGTTCCTCGTGAACCGGCTGACGGGCGGAAAGGACTCGGTGAGCTACTGATGACCACCGCCACGCCAAGCCACGCTGCGGACTACCAACGCAAACGCAAGGCCACCACTGGCGACAAGCTCTTCGCGGGGTTCTCGCACGTCATCCTCGCGGTCTGGGCGATCATTGTGATCGGGCCGCTGCTGTGGACGTTCATGAGCTCGTTCAAGTCGTCCTCGGAGATCTTCGCCTCATCCCTGGCGCTGCCTCGTGAGCTCCTCGACGGGCGCATCTTCGAGAACTACATCAGCGCCTGGACCAAGGGCAACTTCGGGCTCTACTTCTGGAACTCGATAGTCGTCGTGGGTATCTCGATGGTGCTGGTGATGCTGCTGGGGTCGATGGCCGCCTATGTTCTGGCGAGGTTCCATTTCCCGGGCCGTCGCCTGATCTACTACCTCATGCTGGCGGGACTCACCTTCCCGATCTTCCTGGCGATAGTTCCGCTGTACAAGGTGCTCCAGTCGCTGCCGTTGCCCTGGGATCCCGGGTCCTCGCTGTTGGGCACCCACGCCGGCCTGATCCTGACCTATGTCGCCTTCGCGCTGCCGTTTACTGTGTTCTTCCTCTACGCGTTCTTCCGGACGCTGCCGGAGGAGATCGCCGAGGCCGCCGCCGTCGACGGGGCCGGTGAATGGTCGACATTCTTCCGGGTGATGCTTCCGATGGCCGGTCCCGGCCTGAGTTCGGTGGCGATCTTCAACTTCCTCGGGCTGTGGAATCAGTTCCTGCTGCCGGTGGCGTTGAACACCTCGGAACCGAAGTATGTGCTCAGCCAGGGCATCAACCGGTTCGCCTCGCAGATGGGTTACCAGACCGACTTCGGTGCGCTCTTCGCGGCCGTTGTCATCACGGTGGTTCCGGTGCTCATCGTCTACATGATCTTCCAGCGTCAGCTGCAGGGATCTGTTTCACAAGGGACGATGAAGTAGCCGCATCCGCACCGGCACCGGATCGACCACCTGCTCGCTCCCCAGCCCGACCTGGTCGGCTGGGGAGCGAGTCGTTGTCAGGGTTCAGCCGCGCCGGCTCGTGCCGAAGATGCCGCGAACTATCTCGCGGGCCGCGGTGCGCACGAACTGTTTGAAGGCGGTGGAGTCGGTCACCTGCTCCACCAGGCCCTTGTCCCGGCTGGACCGCCGCCTGGTCGAGGTGGTGGGGCTGGTCGGCGACGGATCCGGCGGCGCCTGCTCGGCCTCTGCTTTGCGGGCCCCGGCCTCCAGCCTCGCCGCGAGCATCTCGCGGGCTGATTCCCGATCGACCTCGACGCCGTAGCGGCCCATCAGGATGCTGCGCGCCGCTCCTGCCCGCAGATCCTCGGCGGGGGCCGGATCCATCGATGCCTGCGGCGCCCAGATCCTGGTCCAGGCGACGGGGGTGGGCGCGCCCTTGGGGTTCATGACCGTCACTATCGCCTCACCGGTGCCGAGGCTTTGCAGCAGCTCGCTCAGGTCGTAGTCCGACAGCGGGTAGGTCGACACCGTGGCCTTGAGGGCCTTGGCATCGTTGGGGGTATGGGCCCGCAGCTGATGCTGGACCCGGCTGCCGAGTTGCGCGAGCACGTCGCCGGGAACGTCCTTCGGGGTCTGGGTGACGAAGAAGACCCCTACCCCCTTGGAACGGATCAGCCGCACCGTCTGGGTGATGGCCTCCAGGAACGCCTTCGATGCGTCCTTGAACAGCAGGTGTGCCTCGTCGAAGAAGAACACCAGCTTCGGCTGCTCAAGGTCGCCGACCTCCGGCAGGGTCTCGAAAAGATCAGCCAGCAGCCACATCAGGAATGTCGAGAACAGCGCAGGCCTGGAGGCGAGGTCCGGCAGTTCCAGCAGCGAAACGATGCCCCGGCCGTCCGGGGTGGTGCGCATCAGCTCGGCGGAGTCGAACTCCGGTTCGCCGAAGAAGCGGTCTCCGCCCTGCTCCGCGAGGGTCACGAGGTTCCGCAGGATCACCCCTACCGTCGCCGATGACACCCCGCCGATCTGTTTGAGCTCGGCCTTGCCCTCGTCCGAGGTGGTCAGGAACTTCAACAGCTCGGTCAGGTCCGCCAGATCGAGCAGGGGAAGCCCCGCCTTGTCCGCGTAGTAGAACACCAGCCCCAGCGTCGATTCCTGGGTCTGGTTGAGGTCCAGTACCTTGCTGAGCAGGATGGGCCCGAAGGAGGAGACGCTGGCCCGCAGCGGGACCCCGATCCCTTCACCGCCCAGGGCGAAGAACTCGCACGGGTAGGCGGTGGGCTGCCATGGTTGCCCCTGCTGGTCGGCCCGGGTCTGGAGTTTCTCGCTGGCGGTGCCCGGCATCGCCAGGCCCGAGAGGTCTCCCTTGATGTCGGCGGCGAAGACTGGCACACCCGCCGAGCTCAGCGCCTCGGCCATCACCTGCAGAGTCTTGGTCTTGCCGGTGCCGGTTGCGCCGGCCACGAGGCCGTGGCGGTTGAACATCGATACTGGGATCCGGATCGGCACCTCGACGACTGGCTCTGGATCGGCCAACACCCCCAATTGCACGGATGGTTCCTGGAAGGCGTAGCCATCACGGATGAGGTCTCGGCGGGGCTCACGGGGCTGACTCACGGCCCCAGCCTGCCAGAACCGGCGCCTCGGATCGTGCCGCCGCGCCCGGGGGCGGGCCGCTGGGGTGGCTAGACTGACTGGGTGATCTTCAAGCGTGTCGGTGACACTCGCCCCTACCCGGAGCATGGCTATGTGCAAAAGCAATGGGCCGCCATTGCCCCGGAACAAGTCCGGCTGGACGAGCTGGTGACCACCAAACGCACCCTTGATCTCGAGGCGCTGCTGGAGGAGGACTCGACCTTTTACGGCGATTTGTTCGCCCATGTGGTGAGTTTTCAGGGCGACTTGTACTTGGAGGACGGGCTGCATCGGGCGTTGCGAGCGGCGCTTCAGCAGCGGCAGACAATGCACGCACGGGTGATGGAACTCAAGTAGGCTCCTACTACTGAGGCAATGGACGCAGTGAAAGCGGGGACGGTGTAGGTGAGGATCTTTCGGATTGTCGCGACTCCTATCCTGCTGCTGGCTTTGTTGGCGTTTCTGGTGTGGGGGGCGTGGTGGGGTTGGCGCAACCTGACCGCTCCGATCCCCGAGCCCGAGCCGACTGCGTGCGTGTCGATGGCCACCGAGACGATCACCGCCGCCGATGTTGCGGTGCGGATCTACAACGGCGGCTTCACCTCAGGGCTTGCCTACCGGGTCTCGCAAGCCCTCACCGAAGCCGGCATGAACATCATGCACACCGGCAACACC
Source organism: Arachnia sp. (assembly GCA_047972985.1). Lineage (GTDB taxonomy): Bacteria > Actinomycetota > Actinomycetes > Propionibacteriales > Propionibacteriaceae > Arachnia. Next base: position 2,757 of record JBKEBG010000046.1, on the reverse strand, counting down.
GAGGAGCGGATCAAGGCCACCGTGGTGCGCGGCGCCCAGAGCGATCAGGCGGCGGTCGAATTGGTCGCGTCCTACTTCAAGGACGCCACTGTCGAGTACGACGATCGAGTCACCGGTGTCATCGATATCTTCGTCGGCTCCGAGTATGGCGGCTTCGCCGACGAACCGCTGGGCAGCACCACTCCGGACAGCGGCACCAAGTGCCTGCCCCCGGAGCTTGCCAAGGAGATACTCGCCAGGCAATCCCCAACGCCAAGCCCTTCACCCACGTCCGGGGGCTAGGCCACCGCCCCGCCCTCACCACGCCCGCTACCGCGACACCAGCCGCCGCTCCACTAGCCGGGACGCCTAGTAGATGTCGGCATCGAGGCCTGGCAGGTAGCTGGTGGGACGCCGGACGAAGTCGTCGAGCACCAAGGCCGCTGCGGCACCAGTCCAGTCGGAGTCTCTGACCCGCCAGAACTCGATCGGCCGGGGGGCGGCGGGCAATGTCTCGGCACAGCGACGCCGGGCAGCCTGCCGGCAGGTGTCGATGTCCTCGGCGAGGCCCACATCCCCCGCCACCACAATGGTCTCGGGGTCAACGATCTCCATGAGGGTGCCGACGAGTTCACCCAGGCCTTCGGCCCGCTGCCGGAACAGGTCACGAATCTGTGGCGAGGGATCCTGCGAATCGAGATCGGCTGACGTCGCGTCGGGGGCCAGCGCCCCCCGCAGCTTCGCCTCCTGGATGATCGCCGACGATGTAAGGGCCACCCCGGCGCAATCGACCCGGCCGCAGGGGCAGTCAAGGCCCGGGCCCTGCGGCACCCGGACGTGGCTGATCTCGCCCGCGGTGGCGCCGGGGCCACGGTAGAGCTGCCCGTCAATCGCCATGGCAGCTGCGATGGTGTCTCCGATGTGGAGGATGGCAAAGGAATCTGCCGGGGCCGGCCCCCACCACAGCCGCCGAAAGATCAAAGAGCGCACCTTGCTGTCGATCTGGACGGGAAGGCCGAGCGCCGACGACAACGGAGTACACAGGTCAAGATCGCGCGGGTGGAACAGGGACGTCCGCAACACCCGGCCCGAGTCGTGATCCACCGCCCCGGGCAGGCTGAAGCCGACCCCCAGCACCCGACCCGGCGCGAGGCCAGCCACGAGCCTGCCCGCTACCAGTTCGGCGAGCCGGAGCGCCTCGCGTGCATCGTTGGAGGTGAACTCGACGGCCTCGTCCGCGAGTTGCTGGCCATCAAGGGTGAAGGCGCCGGCGCTGATCCGGCCCAGGTTGAGGTGCACGCCGATGATGACCTTGCCCGTGTCATGGGTCACGGTCAGCGGAACCTCGGGACGTCCGCGCCCGGCGGCCACATGCGAGATGGGTGGAAGTTCCGCGACGACGTCGAGGCTGAGCAGCAGCGAGGCGAGGCGAGTGATGGAGGTGAAGCTGATTCCGGTCGCCCGAGCCAGCTTCTTGCGGGCGCTGGGATGGCCAACCAGCACCCGCAGCAGGCTCTCGAGGTGTCGATCGCGGGTAGAGCGGCTGGCCTCTGGCTTCGGGCTGTGGCTGAATTGCACGCAGGAATGTTAGCGGTTTCAACTAGCACGATGCCAGCAAAGCTCGAAGTCAGGGCGATTTCATGTGGCGCAGGCCCAGATCAGGGCCGAATTGGGCTCTGGCGGACTTGGCAACCAGGCACTGTTACTGGCTAATATCTCAGGCCATGAGCTCAGCCCCGTGGACCCAAGACGTCACCTACATCTACCGCACGTCCGTCGGCAACTTGCTGGCTTCGGTGTTCATGGGCGGTGTGTTTGCTTTTGGTGGCGTCATTGGGTTCTCCTCTCCCTATGGCTGGACATATCGAGGCATCGATATCGACCCCACTGTCGTCACGGTGGCCAGCCTGGTGCTTGTCGGCGTGGCGGTCCTGGCGGTCGGGCTGGCTATCGCTGGCAGGATCGCAGGCCGCCGCGAAGTAGCGATTTCTCCCACCAGGATGCTGCTGCCGAAGGGGGACAGGTCCAGGGGGATGATCTCGGTCAACCCCAGGGACGTGACCAACCTCAGCTACGCCTCACAAGGCCGGGCGACGACCGGGATGACGATCCACTACAACGGCGAGAAGGCCACTCTCAACCGGGCCCTTTTCGAAAGCGCGGAATCCTTCGACCACTGCATCGCGACGGTCCAGCAGGCAGTCGAGCTGGCCCAATCCCAGGGCCCACAGCAGCCCTACGGCGGACAGCATCAGGGGTGGCAGGCCTGATCGCTGGCCGGGGCCACCCACAACCCCGGGAACCAGAACCCACGACCGCCACACCAGAAAACCAGAAACTCCCGGCCCTGGAGGGTCCGGGAGTTTCTAGTGTCCTGAGGTAAGACATCGGCGGTGACGGTGGGATTTGAACCCACGGTGGGTTGCCCCACACTCGCTTTCGAGGCGAGCTCTTTCGGCCGCTCAGACACGTCACCGTCGGAAAGTGTATCGAGGCCTGGTGGGCCTTGACCAATCCGAGACCTCGGCTACTGCTTGACTCCGCCGGTGGCTAGCCCGCTTTGCCAGTAGCGCTGCAGGAACAAGAACGCGACGATCAGCGGCAGGATTGCCAGCATCGACCCGGTGATGACAGTCGAGAACAGCGCCTGGGATCCGGAGCCACCGCTGGCGGCCTGGCTTTGGAAGGCTAACCCGACAGTCAGCGGGTACAGCTCGGAGTTCGACAACATGATCAGCGGAAGGAAGTAGTTGTTCCACGTTGCGACGAGGGCGAACA
>JBKEBG010000044.1:0-1612 GCA_047972985.1 Arachnia sp. | reverse complement strand
TCGCCGAGCAGGGCGTGGAGCGGCTCGAAGGTGGCCGACAGGCCGGGTTCGTACAGGCCGCAGCCGCGCAAATCCACCCCGCGGCCTTGCCTGTCGAGGATGCCCAAGGTGGGGTTGCGGGCGCTCCCACCGACCACGAGCTTGGCCTTGTTGCGGAATCGTTCGGGGGCCGAGGTGATCGGGGGCAGCCAGCGCAGTGACGGGTGCGCCGAGAGGGCCTGGGCTGCTCGGGCGGTCTTGTCGGCCAGCTGGTCTGCCTCGGGCGTTCCCATCAGGGTGCATGAGCGACATCGGCCGGCGGTGAAGTATCGGCACTCCATCAGGGACGGCCGGTGGGCGTACTCGGGCGGGTCACGTGGGAAGGGTAACCATCGGGCTGCCGATCGCGCATCGCGCGGACGATCGTGCTCGCCGCGATCAGATGAGGCGGCGCCGCAAGTAGGCCGAGCCCTGGTCGAGCGCGACGACGACGAGCAACACGATCAGCACGATGGTCAACACCTGCTGGTATTCGAAGAGGCGCAGCGTCTGGGTCAGTTCCATGCCGATTCCGCCAGCCCCGACCAACCCGAACAGGGAGGCGGCGCGCACGTTGGAGTCCAGGACCAGCAGGGTGTAGCTGGCCATGGTGGGCAGCTGCTGGGGGAGCAGAACCCAGGAGACCAACTGGGAGCGGCGGGCCCCGGCCGCTTCGGCGGCCCGCCACGCTCTGGCGTCGGAACTCTCGAAGAGATCGGCGAATAGTCGTGCCATTCCGGCGGCGGTGCCGACGATCAGCGCCAGGGTGCCGGCGATGGCCCCCAGCCCCACGGCGGAGACGAACAGCAGGGCCCACATCAGCTCGGGCACCGCGCGCACGATGTTGAGGACCATGCGGGTGCTTTGGCGTACGACGTTGTTGTTGACCACCGTACGGGTGGCGAGCATCGCGAGGGGAACCGCAAAGAGCACACCGAAGGTGGTACCGGTGATGGCGATGGCGAGGGTCTCCACCATCAGGGACATGGCGCGCCCGGCGATGCTCAGATCCGGAGGAAACATCCGGGATACGAAGTCGACGATCTCCGGCGTACCGTTGACCACCGCGGTCAGGGTCAGCTCGCTGTGGTGCGTCGAGGCCACGATGAGGATCACCGCGATGCCGGCTCCGAGGACGGTCCCCCAGCTGGGCCGATGGAGACGGGCCAGGTCGGCCACCCGCTGCGCACTGGTGTCGGTGGTCGGCGAGGAGTCCGTCGTGCGGATGAGCGTCATCCGGCGTCCAGGGCGTGGGCGTCGGCGAACACCTTGGCGATGAGATCCTCGGTGGCGTTATCGACCGGCACGTCGAGCACCACGGTGCCGGCACGCAATCCGATGACCCGGTCGGCCACCCGGCGCGCCATCGCCAGATCGTGCACGCTGATGATGGCCGCCAGATGTTGCGCGCGTACCGTCCGTGCCAGTTCCTGGGCGATCTCCACAGCCAAGAACGGGTCGAGACTGGCCATCGGCTCGTCCGCCAGTAAGACCCGTGGCTGCTGGGCTAGTGCCCGGGCGAGGGCGACGCGGTGGCGCTGCCCTCCGGAGAGCTGAGCGGCCCGCTTACGCAGTTGATCTCCCAATCCGACTC
>JBKEBG010000028.1:0-35962 GCA_047972985.1 Arachnia sp. | reverse complement strand
CCCTTGGTCGCAAGTTCACACCTGACCCGTTTGGGGTGAGTAACGGGACTTGAACCCGCGACATCCTGGACCACAACCAGGTGCTCTACCAGCTGAGCTATACCCACCATGCGTCCCCGTGGGGGACGACCAAGAAACCATAGCGCATGGCAATGCGCCGAGGCGAAGCGACAAGGGTGCCACCCTCAGCTGTGGGGGAGTGGCCTGCCTCAGGGAAGGCCCAGACCGCTGACGCTGCCGCGATGTCTGGCGGCGATCTCGCGGGCCTCGGTGGTGCTAGGGCCGGGTTGGGCCACGAAGAGCGCATCGCGGTAGTACCGCAGCTCCTCGATCGATTCTTGGATGTCGGCCAATGCCCGGTGATTCCCGGCCTTCGCCGGAGCCTGGTAGAGCACCTTGGGGTACCAGCGCCGGGCGAGCTCCTTGATGGAGGACACATCCACGTTGCGATAGTGCACCCAGCCCTCCACCTCGGGCATATCTCGGGCCAGGAAAGCACGATCGGTCCCGATCGTGTTGCCTGCCAGGGGAGCGCGACGCTGCGCGGGTTCGTGGGCCTTGATGTAGTCGAGGACCTGGGCTGTGGCATCGCTCATTGAGGTGCCGCCCGCCAAATCTGCCAGGAGCCCGGACTTCTCGTGCATCTGCCGCACGAAGTCGCTCATCTGGTCAAGGTGCTCCTCGGACGGCTTGATGATGACGTCAATGCCCTCACCCAGTACGTTCAGCTCGCTGTCGGTAACCAGTACGGCCACCTCGATCAGGGCGTCGGCACTCAGATCGAGGCCGGTCATCTCACAGTCAATCCATACAAGGTTCGGCGTCACGGCCCCTACCTTATGCCGTTAAACTGACCCTGCGATGCCCCAGTAGCTCAGCGGATAGAGCAGCAGCCTTCTAATCTGTCGCGCGCAGGTTCGAGTCCTGCCTGGGGCGCTCGGCCAGTGAGAAGTTGGCCAGCACCGCGAAATCGAATGTGCCAACCTCGGGGCGCACCGTGACCGTCACCAGCGACACCTCATCGATGCGCAGGCGTCCCACCGGGGTGGCGTCGGCGAGCCGCCGGGCGATTTCCGAGTCGTCGACATCGCCGGTGGCGTAGGCCAGCGACACATGCGGCCCGAAGGGTGGATCGGGCAGCTCCGGCCCCCACGTCTGGCCCACTGCCTGACGCACCGCTGCGACCAGCGCGTTCCAGGCCGGCGACGGCCCGGCCAGGCATTCGATGGCGAACCCTGATGCCTGGGGTGCTGCCAGGTCAAGCTCGAATACGTGGACGTTGGCCAGGCATCGGTTCAAAGCGTCCCCCAGCTGGGTCAACTCGGCGGCGGTGACATCGGCGTCGAATTGCGCCAACCGCTGCACAGTGGTGTGGAGATACGCCTCAGGCATCAGGGGGAGGTGCTCGATCCCGGTGAGGCGCCGCTGGGTTGCCACCAGCGAAGCGAGCACGTCGCCTGCTGGGCTCGCATAGACGTGAAGCGATCCCTCCGGGGTCCGCCAGGGGGTCATAGCCTCGAAGAAGTTCCGCATGCCGAACCTACCTATCTTGCGCGACAGGGTGTCGCTTTCTAGGCTTGGGTAAGCCTTACATATCGGAGATCCTATGCCCCAGCCTTTGTCGTCAGCCCTACGAGAAGCCACCGCAGCCGCCCACAAGGCAGCTGAGACCTCCACATTCGTCGACGAGCTGATGTCGGGTCGATCCTGTGTCGGGGCCTACGCAATGCTGACGGCCCAGCTGGCCCCGATCTATCAGGCCCTTGAGTCGGCGATCCACCAACGCTTTGCCGAGGATCCACTGCTGGCCAGGCTCAGCGACACCCGGCTCGACCGCTATGCCAGCCTCGAAGCCGATCTCGATCACCTCATCGCCACCGGAGCCACCGGCGGCCTATCCCGCGAAGAACTGCCAGTCATGCCGGCCACCCAGGACTACGTCGAACAGCTGGCACACGCGTCCGACGTGGAGACGATCATCGCCAACCACTACGTGCGCTATCTCGGAGACCTGTCCGGCGGCCAGGCGATCGGCGCCCTGGTCAAGCGCCACTACAGTGTTGCCGATGCCGGGGTGAGCTTCTATCGCTTCGCCGACATCGACTCGCCCAAGCGATACAAGGACGGCTACCGCGCCCGGCTGGACGCGCTCGAGGTCACCCCCGGGCAGCGCGAACTGCTACTGCGCCGGGCAGTGGCGGCCTTCGCCATGAACCAGGCGCTCTTCGCCGACCTGGACCGCAGCCGCGATTCGACGCACCAACTCGTGGATGCCGGGCGCTGATGCGTAGATGCGGGTCCGGGCCGGTACCCTAGTCACATCATGGCGAGCGCACAGATTCGGGACCGACAGCGGTGGTTGTCAGGGCAACCCCAGGTGAGTCGAAACCGCCCGTGGTATAGGCGGATGCTGACCAGCCCATTGTTTTGGGTCAGCCTGGTACTCATTCCTTTCTACGCATACGCGCTGCTCGATCAATACTTCATGCTGTCCCCGGACACCACATACGAAGACGGCACTGTCGCGCTGGGGCTCAATCCTGACGCGCTGCGGTTCTCTGCTTTCTGGGCAGTGTGGACCGCCCTCGCCTACGTGGTGTTGTTCATCTGGTTGGATCGGTTTCGGCCCCAGCGTCCCCTGGTCTGGCTCCTGGCGTTTGGGTGGGGGGCTGCGGCATCCACGTGGATCAGTATCTACGTGAACTCGTGGGCAGCCGAGGCGATGGCCACCACCAGCGCCAATGCAGATTCCGGCACCAGGCCCGCCATCTTCATCGCTCCTTTTTCGGAGGAGGCGAGTAAGGCGACGGTCCTGTTTTTGCTGATTATTCTGTGGCGCACAAAGGTTGTTTCTCGGCTCAGCATTGTCACAATGGCTGGCCTGTCCGCCGTGGGGTTCGCCTTCGTGGAGAACATCGTTTACTACGCCCGGGCGGTCGTATACGTCACCAACACCCCTGGCATCGCCGACCCTTACGGTGAGGTCATGCAACTGGTCATGCTACGCGGGGTGTGGACATCGTTCGGGCACCCAATGTTCACGATCATGACGGCCACTGGGCTGGCCGTGGCGCTCGGCGCCCGCAGCCGCATCGTGCGGATCATGGCGCCGCTGGCCGGATTCCTCGCCGCCGCCGGGGGGCACATGTTGTTCAACGGCGTCGTATCGACTACCAGCCCCGACAATCTGCGCCGCCAGTGGATCATGGCCATCGTCTTGGTCGCTACCGTGGTCATCTCACTGGTGCTGACCGTCGTGGGCCAAGCTCAGCTCATCCGCCAGCGCCTCACCGATTACGTCCGGGTGGGATGGCTACGAGAACGCGACACCATCGTCTTCTCCGGCCCCTTCAAGCGGATGAAACTCCACCTCGCGGGCATCTTCCGAGGACCACGCAAGTGGTGGGCCACCGCAAAGTTCATGCGACGCATCACCGAACTGGCCTACCTTCGCTCCCAGATGACCCGCGGCACCGTCGCCGAGGGCGGTGATGACCGGGCTCACGAGATCATCCACGAACTTGAGGAGCTACGGCCAAAGGCGCTCACCGATACCGCGGGCCTACGGATGTTCCCGCCGCGCAAGGCCAAACGCACCGCAATCGCCCCAGCACCCGTGGCACCTGGCCCCGCGGGCCTGGGTGGGAACTGGGCGGCCCGCTGATGGCCGGAGCACAACAACTCACCGCGGTATTCGATGAACTCTCCGCGACCCTGCCCCTGGCACAGTTCCCGCTCCCGCTGGAGGGCAGCGACGAGGCCAGGCATCACGCCTCGGTGCTGACCAGCCAGGTCCGCGACTACCTCCTGCCCCGCGCCGCCTCGCTCGACGCGCCACTGCTGGTGGTCGTCGGCGGCTCCACCGGCGCCGGCAAGTCGACTCTGGTGAACTCGCTGTTGGGGGCCTCCCTCACCAGACCGGGCATCCTTCGCCCCACCACGAAATCCCCGGTCCTGGTGTGCCATCCCAAGGACCTGTCATGGTTCCGCACCAGCCGCATCCTGCCCGATCTCGTGCGCAGCACCACTCAGGTGCATGACTCCCGGGCGCTGCAGGTGATCGAGTTCGACGCTCTCCCGCCCGGGCTGGCCATCCTCGACGCCCCCGACATCGACTCGGTCGACGGGGCCAACCGGAGGCTCGCCCGGCAACTGCTCCAAGCTGCCGACCTGTGGCTATTTGTCACCTCTGGTGCGCGCTACGCCGACGCCATCGGCTGGGAGCTTCTCGGGGAAGCCGCCTCACGTAACGCTGTGGTCTCGGTGATACTCAACCGTTGCCCACCCGATTCGCTGGAGGACCTGAAGACGCATCTCGGGCAGATGCTGGCCGCCCGAGGCCTGCCGCGAGCCAAGCTGTTCGCGATGCCCGAGCGCCGCCTCCCCGGTAACGGCATGCTCCCCGCCACCGACGTCCAACCCATTCGAGACTGGCTGGGTAACCTCGCCTCACAAAGCGAGCGCCGCACCGACGTCGCGATCCAGACCCTTGCGGGGTCGGTCCGGGCGCTGGATCCGCAACTGCGTGGTTTGGCTCAGGCGGCCCGGCAGCAAGTCTCCGCGATCTACGATCTGCGTCGGCAGGCCCTGGTGGCCTTCCAACACGCCGCGCAGGAAGTTGCCCGCTCCACCAGCGACGGCACCATGCTGCGCGGTGAGGTGCTTAGCAGATGGCAGGACTTCGTCGGCACGGGCGAGTTCATGCGCAACGTCGAGCAGCAAATATCGAGCTGGCGGGACCGCGTCAGCGGCTGGTTCACCGGCGAACAGAAGGCTGAAAGCGTCCAGGTTGCAGTCTCCGACGGGCTCGCCGCGCTGATCGTCGATCACGCCAGCGCCGCATGCGAACAGACTGTCGCGCAGTGGACGCTCACCCCATGGGGGCGCGATATCGTCGCCGCCAGCCCGGAACTTGCCAGCGTCGGCGCAGGCTTCGCCGAACAGGCGGGCCGATCGATCCGCGAGTGGCAAGGTGATCTGCTGGCCATGGTCGAGGAACAGGGCGCAAGCAAGCGAATGAAGGCCCGATTCCTCGCGCTGGGAACCAACGCGATCGGTGCCGCCCTGATCATCGTGATCTTCGCAAGCACTGGTGGCCTGACCACGGCTGAGGTGGGTATCGCCGGCGGCACCTCGGTGCTGGCTCAACGACTCCTCGAAGGGGTCTTCGGTGAGGACGCGGTGCGTCGGCTGGCCCAGCAGGCCAAGGAACAACTCGACGCCCGCGTCCAGGGGCTCCACGCTTCCCAACTTGCCCGTTTCGAGTCCGTCCTCGATCAACTCAGCATTGACCCGTCGGCCGGCGATCGGCTCGACGCGGTGGCCCGAGCGCTACGCGAGGCCAGCTCCGCAGCGTTTCGGGATCTGACAAAACCGGAGGGAATCTGATGTCTCGCCCACTTCCCGAACGGTTACAGGCGCTGTACCACCTCGTTGAACACACCCGCGGCAAGGTGCCCGCGGAACTGACCGAACGGGCCGAACGAGTTGGCGCCCGCGCCACTCAACGTCTCCAGGTCGGTGAGCAGACTGTCGTCGCGCTCGCAGGCGCCACCGGCTCAGGTAAGTCGAGCCTGTTCAACGCTATCGCCAAGCAGTCGCTGGCTGAGCAGAGCGCCCGTCGGCCCACGACGGCAGATACGCTGGCGGTGAGCTTCGGGCCCACGAATGCCAAGCTGCTCGACTGGTTGCAGGTCAAGCGCCGCTACGAGGTCCCGCCGAGCGATCCCCGGCTGGAGAACCTGATCCTGCTGGATCTCCCCGACCACGACTCGACGGAGAAGGCGCACCGAGACGAAGTCGACCGCATGGTCCGCGTCGTGGATCAATTCGTCTGGGTGCTCGACCCGCAAAAGTACGCAGATGCCGCCGTTCACGACCGGTACCTCCGGCCACTGGCTGAGCACCGAGACGTTATCACTGTGGTGCTGAACCAGGCAGATCGGTTGCCGCCGGCCCAACTCGCCGCGTGCCTTCGTGACCTCCGGCTCCTGCTGGACTCCGACGGGCTACCAGGGGTCCCGCTGCTTTCCACCAGCGCCCTCACCCGTCAGGGAGTCGACGACCTGCGCTCGCTGCTGGGTGAGCTCGCGCAGCGAAAGTCGGCGGCGGCGGCCCGGCTGAACGCCGATCTGGACGTCCTGGGGGTGGAACTTGAGGCAGCCATCGGTGAGGGAAGCCCGGCGAGCCCCGACAAGGCCATCGTGGCCACGCTCAACGACAGCCTCGCGGTGGCGGCGGGAGTGCCACTGGTCACCGAGGCTGTGTACGACTCGATGGTGCAGCGGGGAACGCTGGCCGCGGGGTGGCCGCTGGTGAAGTGGATCGCCGGGTTGAAACCAGACCCCCTGAAGCGGCTGCGCATCGGCGGATCGCGCAAGCCCGAATTGACCTCCGAAGTGCCCGAGCGCAGTTCGCTGCCGCGACGCTCCGAGGTTGCCGACGCACGGCTACGAACCGCGCTGCGGCAACTCGCGGCCCAGCTCGGCGAAGGGATGCCCCCGCCATGGCAGAAGGCAGTGAGCCAGGCCGTGCAGTCAAACGTGACGACGTTGCCCGATGCTCTCGACCAGGCGATAGTGACCGCCGATTTGGCCACCGACCGTACCCCTGCCTGGTGGCAGCTCCTGCGGGTCCTGCAGTGGCTGCTCATCGCGGCAGTGGTGATCGGGGCGGTCTGGCTCGGGCTGAACGCGGTCTTCGTGTTCTTCGGCCTGCCGGGCCTGCCCCTCGTGCCGATCGGTCCCGCCGGCGGACTGCAGGTGCCGCTGCCGACCCTCCTGGCCGGTGGCGGGCTGGACGGAGTGGAGGTGCGCTCCGTCGGGGCCAGGGTGCTCGTCGGGCTGGGAGCCCGATCTGCAGAGCGTCATGCCCGGGCGGTTCTGCACTCCAGGGTGGCCGAGGTGGCCCAGCGAGACGTCCTACAGCCGGCCCAGTCACAGCTGAATCGCTACGGTGAGGTGCGCGCGCTGGTGGCAAAGGTCCGCTGAGACGCCGACAGCTGTCTGCGCAGGTCAGGCAAATCCGCGCCTGACCTGCGCGTCGTGCGCCGCGAGCGATGCCCCGGCATCGGCGGTAGTGCCGGTGTCGTAGCTGAATAGTTCATCTGCCTCGTCCACCACATCGGCGGCCACACGATACCCGCCGTCCTCGGCGAGTTCGACGTAGGCAAGGCCGGAGCGTCGCGAGGCGGTATAGACCTCCCGGCCGGCCAGGTGATGGACAACATGGGTCACCGCAGGCGCAGTGAACACCGGAAGGCTATAGCCGCCGACCACGACACTGTGCAGCAGCTGATGATGGATGTGGCCGCCCAGCACCGCACGGACCCGGTAGCGGGCACATCGGTCGAGCAACGCGGCTGGGTCAGCCAGAGCGATGCCAGCCTGGATGACGCTGCTGGGATCGACCGGCGGGTGATGCAGCGCCACCACGCTCGGCCCGTCGTGGCCGCGAAGCTGCTCGGTGAGCCAGGAAAGCTGATCGCCGCTGAGGCGACCGCCCACCAGGTTCGGCTCGTGGGTATCGAGCCCGATCACCCGCCAAGCGCCAAGATCCAGCACCGAGTCCAGCTTCCCGGTGGGGGAGTCGAGGCCTGGCAGCAGCACCCGTCGAAAGTTGCTGGTCTGGTCATGGTTGCCGATACACCACATCACCGGGATCGAGCGCTGCGCGGCGAACCCTCCGATGAGTCGCCGGGCGCTCTCGTAGGAGTCGGCCGAACCGTCTTCGGACACGTCGCCGGTAACCACCACCACATCGGCCGTCCGGCCGAAGTGCCCCAACACCAGCTGGAGCCGCTGGGTGGTGTCGCGCCCGTGATGTGTGCCGCCGGGCGCCATAAGGTGGGTGTCGGACAGGTGCAGGATCCGCAGCATGGCCCCAGCCTAGGCACCCCCTGCTGTGGCCCCCGGCGTTGCGGCACTTGAGACCGGGCGAGTGATCAGATCGCCGCAGCAACCCAGCGCTGGCATACTGGCACGCGGTCACGAATCCCTAGGGAAGGCGACATGGCGGAGTTCATCTACACCATGCACAAGGTCCGCAAGACAGCGGGCGAAAAGCTCATCCTCGACGACGTCACGATGGCGTTCTATCCAGGCGCCAAGATTGGCGTCGTGGGGCCCAACGGGGCCGGAAAGTCGACGCTGCTGAAGGTCATGGCGGGCCTGGAGCAGCCCAACAACGGCGACGCTGCCCTAGCCAAGGGCGCCACGGTCGGCATCCTGCTACAGGAGCCGCCGCTGGATGACGATAAGACTGTTCTGGAGAACGTCGAACTCGCCGTAGCCGACATCAAGGCGATGCTCAAGCGCTTCGACGAGGTATCGGCCGAGATGGCCGACCCCGAGGCCGATTTCGACGCGCTCATGGACGAGATGGGCAAACTGCAGACCGAGCTGGACCACCGGCAGGCCTGGGATATCGATGCCCAGCTGGAGCAGGCGATGGACGCGTTGCGTTGCCCGCCTGGCGATGCCCCGGTCGATATCCTCTCCGGTGGTGAGCGGCGCCGGGTCGCCCTGTGCCGGCTGCTGCTGGAGGCCCCGGATCTGTTGCTGCTCGACGAGCCCACCAACCACCTCGATGCCGAGAGCGTCAATTGGCTGGAGGCTCACCTCAAGAGCTATCCGGGTGCTGTGCTCGCCGTCACGCACGATCGCTACTTCCTGGACAATGTGGCGCAGTGGATCGCCGAGATCGATCGCGGACGCCTCCACGGCTACGAGGGCAACTACTCCAAGTACCTGGAGACAAAGCGCGAACGCCTGCAGATCGAGGGTAAGAAGGACGCCAAGCGCGCCAAGATCCTCGAGAAGGAACTCGACTGGGTCCGCTCGAATCCCAAGGCCCGGCAGGCCAAGAACCGTGCCCGGCTGGCCCGCTACGAGGAGCTGGCGGCCGAGGCCGACCGCAACCGTCAGGTGGATCTCGCCGAGATCAACATCCCCGCGGGTCCCCGGCTGGGGTCGATCGTGCTCGAAGCCAGCCACCTGCGCAAGGGGTTCGGTGATCGTGTGCTCATCGACGATCTGTCCTTCACCCTGCCTCGCGCCGGGATCGTTGGAATCATCGGCCCCAACGGCGTCGGCAAGACAACACTGTTCAAGACCATCACCGATCAGGAGCAGCCCGATTCTGGGACGCTCAAGGTGGGCGAGACGGTCCAATTCAGCTACGTCGATCAGAATCGCTCGGGCATCGACGGATCCAAGAACGTGTGGCAGGTGGTCTCTGACGAGCTGGACTACATCAAGGTCGGCAAGTTCGAGATGCCCTCACGGGCCTATATCGCCTCCTTCGGGTTCAAGGGCCCAGATCAGCAGAAGCTGGCCGGCGTCCTGTCCGGCGGCGAACGCAACCGCCTCAACCTGGCCTTGACGCTCAAGCAGGGCGGCAACGTGATCCTGCTCGACGAGCCCACCAACGACCTCGACGTGGAGACCCTGCAGTCGCTGGAGGATGCGCTGCTCGAGTTCCCCGGCTGCGCCGTGGTGATCTCCCACGATCGTTGGTTCCTGGACCGGGTCGCCACACACATCCTGGCCTGGGAGGGCACGGACGAGGACCCGTCGCGCTGGTTCTGGTTCGAAGGCAACTTCGCCAACTACGAGGCAAATAAGATCGAGCGCCTGGGGGCCGAGGCGGCCCGCCCGCACCGCTCGTCCCACCGCCGTCTCACGCGGTAGCTGCCGCGCCCGACGGGTCCTTGACGAGACCTCGGCTACGTAGTGGGTCAATTAGTGCACTGAGTAACCGAAGAGGTTGAGGTGTTCGACCCAGCCACCGCGAACCGCGCAGTCGCGCAGCTCGTTGACCGGGGCGTCCTGATCAAGCGCCGGGGAGTCGGGATGTTCGTTGCCAACGGAGCGACGCGGCTGATCGCTGACGACCGCCGTGCGGCCTTGGTTGAGCGGTGCGTCACTCCGCTGCTCGCTGAGGCCGAAGTGCAGGGCCTCAGTGAGGCGGAGCTGATCCGACTCATCCAAGAAGAGGCCTCGTCATGAGTCCTATCTGCGAAGGCGCCGCCCTCACGAAGCGCTACGGGCGGGTCACCGCCCGCGACGGGATCGACGTCGAGATCCGTCGAGACTCAATCACCGGTCTGCTCGGCCGCAATGGTTCGGGCAAGACAGTTTCACGTCGGGATCAACACGATTGAGGCCTCAACTATTTCTGAGGGGTCGCGGCCAGGCCCGGCGTCCTCATTCGGGAGGCCCGTGTATGGACAAGTTGGTACACGAAGGCGCGTTGTGTGTCATCTGATTGATACACGAGATTCTGGAGGGCTGCACGATGATTGCACTCGGACCGGTGGTGCTGAGCATGCTGATAGTGGGCGTGGCGGCCCTCGGTGCGGTCGGGCGGCGTGGCTGGCGCGGCGCCCCGGCTGAGTCAGGCTGGTCGCGACGAGCATGTTCGGCGCGGGCGAGTATCCCGATGAGCCGGGTCGTGGCAGTCGCGCGGATGCACGCGCAGCGCCGCTGACCAGCCAGGTTCTCAGAAAGTATTCAGGATGCAGCGCCCTCGGTGCTTGTCGCTCGACCCGTCCCTGAGATAATCTCAGGATTGCCAAGGTTGGTACGTCACTGTCAGCAATGGGTGGGAGTCCACTACATGACCGATCCGCGTCGAGCCGCCGCCGGGGCTGATCCGGGCGGCGACGCCCCGCAACTGCGCGCCGAAGCCTCACCTCGACGCGCGGTGCCTATCGCATCGGGGTGGGGCGTGCGGCTCGCCGGCGCGTTGGCGATCGTCGTGTTCGCGGGCGTCATGTTCGTCAACTGGTTGCTCGATCCACCCGAGATTCAAACTGCAGTTCAGGCCACCGCCGCGTCGTCCGAAAGCTCACCATCGGCCAGCGCCAGTCCCGACGCCGAGCGGGAGCCATCGTCAGGGAAATCCCGATGCCCGGATGCCAATCGGACCCCCGCGGCATCGTGCGCTGACTCGGCGACGCCCGACTCGGCCTCCGACGGGTCGCCGCAGCCGGGCTCCTCGGCATTCGAGCCGAGCCCGCTGCCGACGACACCGGGAACCTCAAGCGAACCGTCGTCGCCGCCTCAGGACAGCGCGAACGAAACTACCCGGCCAGAGACGCAGGCTCCCGCCAGTTCCTCCGCGCCCGAGACTTCGCAGCCGGCCGCCGAAAGTACCCCGAGCACGCAGCAGCCCTCCCCGAAGAGCCAACCAGCCACAAGTAAGGCCGAACCGACCAGCAGCGCTCAGCAGCGCGATCAGTCGTGGCGAGACCGGGTGGCTGAGCTGGTCAACGCCGAGCGCGCAGCCGCCGGCCTCGGCCCGATACAACTCGACAGCTGTCTGTCGGATTCGTTGGCCCAGCCATGGTCGGCCCAGCTCGCCGCAGCTGGCGAACTATCGCATCGCGATCTTGGGCAGGCCATGTCGGTCTGCCCGGGATTCTCCACCATGGGCGAGAATGTCGCCTACGGTCAGCGGACCCCCGAGGAGGTCGTCGCGGCCTGGATGGATTCCCCTGGGCATCGAGCCAACATCCTCAACCCAGCCTTCAGCAAACTCGGAATGGGTCAAACCACCGACGGCGACGGCCGGATCGCCTGGGCGCAGAACTTCGCCGGCTAGCTCGGCCCGCCCAGGCACCGCTGCTGGATTAGTGCGTTGCCAAAAGCTCGGCCAGTGACATCGACGGGCGATCGGCCAGGGAGGTGAGCTGGGTCTGGCAGGAGAACCCGTCAGCCAACACGATCGCATCGGGACCGGCGTCGCTGATCGCCGGCAGCAGATTCGATTCGAACACCTTGACGCTCACCTCGTGGTGGCCACGCTCGACCCCGAAGTTTCCCGCCAGACCGCAGCAGCCAGAGACCCGTACTACCTTGGCCCCGGTGGCGGCCAGCAGCGCGGCATCAGCCTGCCAGCCAATGACCGAGGCGTGGTGGCAATGGGGCTGCGCGACTATCGTGTGTCCGCCCAGATCCGGAGCCGTAAAATCGGGATCCCGCTCCAGGAACTCAGCCAGCGTCTCAATGGTGCCGTTGAGCGCCGCCACGTTGGGATCGTCTGGGAGCAGCTCGAGTGCGTCGCTGCGCCACACCGCCGTGCACGAGGGCTCGAGGCCGATGATGGGGATGCCCGCGGCGGCCACCTTGGCCAGGCGTTCGGCCGCTGGCCGTAGTTGGCGGCGGGCGCCGTCGAGTTGGCCGGTGGTGATCCAGGTGAGGCCGCAACAAGCCGTCTCATCGAGCACTCGGGGCGTGTAGCCCAGCCGGGTAAGTACCTGCACTGTAGCCGCGAACGTGTTCGACTCGAATGCGTCGGAGAAGGAGTCCACCCAGATCAGAACTTCACCCTTGGCGGGCGAGGTGGGGCCAGCGTCACCGGATTGAGCAGCACTCGAAGGGTCGGCCTCGGAACCAGGCCCGGCCGGGGCCTGCTTCATCCAGCGGTGCCGGGCCGAGCCATCCCCGAAACGTGGGATCGAGCGGCGGCCGTCTACGCCAGCGGCAAACTTCAGCAGGGCCCCGAGCCCCGGAGCCGCGCCGATGAGGTTGACAAGCCTTCCGAGGCCCGGTACCCGGCCCATGAGTCGGCCCCAGCGGGGGAGCCAGCCAAGGGCGTAGTGCGATCGGGGACGGATCCGACGTTTGTAGGATTCGTGCAGCACCCGCGACTTGTAGGCCGACATGTCGATGCCCGTGGGGCAATCGCGGCCGCAACCCTTGCACGATAGGCACAAATCGAGCGCCTCGTGGACTTCGGGGGAGCGCCACTGCTGGGTCACCAGGGAGCCGTTGACCATCTCCTGGAGCGCCCGAGCCCGGCCTCGGGTGGAGTCCTTTTCGTCCCGGGTGGCCTGGTAGCTCGGGCACATGACGCCGCCGCCGGTGGGCCCGGCCAGGCATTTGCCGACGCCGCTGCATTGATGGACAGCCCGCACGAACTCGGGATCGGACAACGTCAACGGGGAACTCGTCGCGGCGACTGCCCGCACCTGCGCATCGAGCGGCTCCGGCGCGACGATCACCCCGGGATTGAGCAGATCGTGGGGATCGAAGAGGTCCTTGATGGCGGCGAATAGTGCCCTGGCCTCAGCCGAGTACTGATGTTCCAATAGTTCAGAGCGTGCCCGGCCGTCGCCGTGTTCGCCGGATGCCGAGCCGCCGTAGCGCACCACAAGCTTGGACGCGGCGACGATGAACTCGCGGAACCGCTGCCTGCCGTCGGGGGCATCGAAGGGGAAGTCGATGCGGGCGTGGACGCATCCGTCGCCGAAGTGTCCGTAAGGCAGGGCATGCATGCCGTGTTCGGTGAGAAGTGCATCGAAATCACGCAAGTAGGCACCGAGGTGCTCGGGCGGCACGGCGGCGTCCTCCCAGCCTGGATAGGCCGGGTCGTCGAGGCTGACGCCGGCCAGCCCCGCGCCGTCCGCGCGTAGCTGCCACAGCTCAGCGGCCCGTGCTGGATCCGTCACCACCCAGCCGTCCTCGCAGGCAGCAGCCACCAACAGCGCCTCGGCTCTGGCGGCCACCTCGGCAGGATCGTCGCCGACGACCTCGACGAACATCCAACCGTCCCCCGAGGGAAGCTCTCCCACGGCCGCGGCGCCACGTTTGGCCACCACCACGTCGACGATGCGGCGGTCGAGCCCTTCGCAGGCGGTGGGGTGGAACCGCAACAGGCCCGAGATGTCGTCGCCGGCGTCGGCCATCGTCGGATAGCCGAGGGCCACCATGCGTCGCTCGGGAGTGTCGGCCACTAGCCGCACTCTCGCGCGCACGATCACGCCGAGAGTGCCCTCGGTGCCGGCGAAGAACTTGGCCACATCGTGACCGCGCTCCGGCAGGAGATGCTCCAGTGAGTAACCGGACACCTGCCGGGAAAAGTGACCGAACTCGGTGCGGATCACGCCCAGGTTCTGATTCACTAGGTCCCGCAGCCCGGGGATTTCGTCGGTGCCCAGCGTGACCAGATCTCCCGTGCCGGTGATGATGTCGAGGCTGATGACATTGTCGGACATGCGGCCGTAGCCCAGCGCGCGCGGGCCGCAGGCATTAATGCCGATCATGCCGCCGACGGTGCACCGCGATGACGTGGACGGGTCGGGGCCCAGCCGCAACCCGAGCGGCGCGGCCGCGCGCTGCAACTGGTCTTGTACGACGCCGGGATCGATCACTGCCACGCGGGCCTCGGCGTCGATCGAGTGGATCTGGTTGAGGTGGCGTGCCACGTCGATCACCAGGCCGGGGCCGACGGCGTTTCCGGCGATGGAGGTGCCAGCGCCGCGGGGAGTGATAGGCACCCCGAGCTCTAGCGCGGCGCGCACTATCGAGATCAATTCATCGCTGGTCCGCGGCCGGGCAACTGCCTGCGGCGGAACTCGGTACAAGGACGCGTCGCTGGAGTAAAGGGCCCGCGTGAAGGAGCTGGCGTCGATGATCTCGGGACCGAATCGTTCCAGAAGTGTCGCGATGGGGCCCTGGAGGGTCTGTGGCATGGGCTCTACTGTGCCACCTCAAGCACTGCCGACATCGCGCGCCCGATCGCTTCGAAATCCTCCGCGTCCACCGCGTCGACGAAAACCCGCCGTACCGAAGCGACGTGGTGAGGAGCCATCGATACCAGCGCGTCGTAGCCGGCATCAGTGAGACCGGCCCAAATCCCGCGCCCGTCCTGCGCGCAGTTGCTGCGCTCGACCAGGCCACGCGATTCAAGCCGGGAGACAGTATGGGTCAACCGGGACCGGGACTGGCTCACCGCCTCAGCGACGTCGCTCATGCGCATGCGACGCCCCGGTGCCTCGCTCAGCACCACAAATATCTCGTATTCGGCGAGGTTGAGCCCGAACCGGCGCAAGTCGGCATCGAGCTGCCGTTGGATCGCGGCCGTCCCGCGAAGCCAGGCTCGCCACGTTACCTGCTGCTGTGAAGACAGCCACCGCGGATCGTTCGAGTCCATGTTGGCAGTGTATCTAGCGGCTGGGTTCGATACCCTCGACCCCAAAGCTAAGGGAGAAACCATGAGCCTTCAGAGCGAGCTGCTGTCAACGTCGACATCGGTGGGAGACCTGCTGCGTCAGCGAGTAGCCAAGACCCCCGACCTGCCTGCCTTCCTGGATCCGGACCGAGCACCGGAGGGCCCCAACACATGGCGCACCTACACGTGGGCCGAGACGATGAACGAGGTCTCGCTGTTGGCCGCGGGCTTCCTGTCCAGGGGCCTGAGCTACGAGCAGCGCGTCGGGATTATCGCCACGACCCGTGTGGAGTGGATCTTCGTGGACCTCGCGGTGGGCTGCGCCGCGGGGGCGACCACCACCGTGTACCCCAACACGGGTGCCGACGAGGTGGAGTTCATCCTCACCGATTGCGAGGCTGTCGCGGTTGTCGTCGAGGACGCCACGCAACTGGCCAAGGTGCAGGAATCGGCCGAGCTCACCGCGCAATTCCACACCATCGTGGTCATCGACCCCGAGGGGGTGAGCTTCACCGACACAGTCATTTCGCTGGCGCAGCTCAGCGAACTTGGCCGGGCCCACCTGGCCGCGCACCCGGCAGCGGTCGAGGACGCCATCGACTCCACCGGCCACGACACTCTCTCGACGCTCATCTACACCTCGGGCACCACGGGCCGTCCCAAGGGGGTCCGGCTCAATCACATCTCCTGGGTCTACGAGGCCGCGGCCACCAGATCCTACGACCTGCTGAGCCCCGACGATGTGCAGTACCTGTGGCTGCCGCTGAGCCATGTCTTCGGCAAGGTCCTCATCGCGGTCCAGCTGGCCTACGGCTTCGCTTCGGCGGTCGACGGCCGAATCGACCGGATCGTGGTGGGGCTGGGGGAGATCAAACCCACCTTCATGTGCGGTGCGCCCCGGATATTCGAGAAGGTCCGCGTGGCGGTCCTGACGGGAAACACCGGCATCAAGGCCGCCATCTCCCGCTGGGCGTTCAGCGTCGGGGCGAAGGCGCGGGACTACCGCATCGCAGGCAAGCCGCTGCCTCGGGTATTGGGCGCGCAGAATGCCGTGGCGGACAAGCTCGTGTTCAGCAAGCTGCGCGAGCGCCTGGGCGGGCGCATCCGCTTCATGATCTCCGGATCAGCCAAGCTGAACCCGACGGTGCAACTGTGGTTCTACTCAGCAGGCCTGCTCGTGATCGAAGGCTATGGAGCCACCGAAACCAGCGCCATCGCGTTCTTGAACCTGCCGACCCATCCCAGGTTCGGCACCATCGGCCACCAGCTGCCAGGCATGGAGGCCAAGATCGCCGAGGACGGCGAGCTGCTCATGCGGGGCCCGATCATCACCCCGGGCTACCACAACCTTCCGGAGAAGACCGCCGAGGTGCTGGACGCCGATGGCTGGTACCGCACCGGAGATATCGCCGAACGCGACGACGAAGGCTACTACCGCATCACCGAGCGCAAGAACGACATGTTCAAGACCTCCGGCGGCAAGTGGATCGCGCCGCAAAAGGTCGAGGGCGCGATCACCGCCAACATTCCATACGTGTCCCAGGCGGTCGCGGTGGGCTCCGAGCGCAAGTACTGCTCGGCGTTGCTGGTGATGGACCCCCAGCTGCTGCAGAAATGGGCCGACAAGCATGATCTTGGCGCCCTGAGCTACGCGGAATTGACCCAGCGTCCCGAGATCCGAGAATCGGTCGACAAGCTCATGGACCGGGCGAACTCGCGGTTGGAGCATTGGGAGACAGTGAAACGGTTCGCGATTCTCGACCACGAACTGACGCTGGAGAATTCCGGGCTCACCGCCAACATGAAGATCCGCCGCAACCGGGTGCAGGAGGGCTACTCCGACATCATCGATTCGCTGTACGACAAGGAGGACTGAGTGTTCCTTCACCGCTGCCGCCTGCGGTGGTCGGACCTGGACGCCCAGGGCCACGTCAACAACGCCGTGGTGATCGACTACCTGCAGGAGGCGCGCGTGGCGTTCGTGCGTGGCGGGCCGCTCAGCGAACTCCTCGATACCGGCCTGGTGATCGTGGGGCACCGGGTGGAGTATCTGGCACCCATCGAATACGTGCCCCACGGCGTGGACGTGGGACTCTTCGTCACCCACGTCGGGGGCGCCCGGTTTGAGGTGGGCTATGAGCTTCATCAGGGGCAAACCCTGGTCGGCCGCGCCCGAAGTGTGCTGTGTCCCTTCGATTTCGCGGAGAATCGCCCGGCTCGCCTCAACGGTGATCAGCGGGGCTTCCTTCTGTCCCACCTGCAGGAACGCCAGGATCTGGCAGCACTCGAGACTACCGATGTCGCCGGGGCGGGAACCCCGACCCCGATCACTGTGCGCTGGTCCGACCTTGATGCCTACGGACACGTCAACAACGCCAAGGTTTTCGACTACATCCAGCAGGCCCGCATCGAGGCCACCACTGCGTGGGTGCCGTCGATGGCCCGTGTCGGTGCCTTGGATTCGAAGTACCTGTGGCTCGTGGTTCGCCAAGACGTCGACTATCTGGCTCAAATCGGGCACAGGCTCGAGCCCTACGCGCTGCACACAGTGCCAGCGGCCATCGGCCGGACATCGATCCGGCTGGCCAGCGAACTCGTCTGCGACGAGCAGTCCAGGGTCTACGCCCGCGGCCGCACAGTGCTCGTGTGCGCCGACAGCTTCGGCCGGCCGACGGAGCTGCCGGCTGCGGTGAGGTCACGCCTGGAGCGGGTGGGACCCTCGGGATAGGCCGCGGATCATGCCGTCGAGGGCCTTGCCCTTGGCCATCCAGGAGACGGCGAACGCCCAGATGGCCACCGCCTCCAGCCAGAACACCGGCGAATAGCGCGCCAGCGCTCCTCCCAGCGTGGTGTCCTCAACGAGGAACCAGGCGGCGATCAGGATCAGGCACGCGGCCATCACCAGCCCGCAGGCCTGGTAGATGCGGCGCCTGACCTGCCGCGCGGGAGTATCCGCAGCGGCTCGCGGGAACAGCACCAGGCAAAACAGGGTAAGCGCCACGAAGAAGATCGTGGCGGCTGCGACGTGCAACCGGTCGGCGGGGTAGGCGCCGATGAGGCAGGAGACCAGCGTGCACGCGTCATCTGTCAGCGAGCTCCCCACGGCATCCCCGCCCGAGCTGTCGACCGGGGAAATCGCCAGGAGCGCGGCACTGACCGAGGCCACGCGGGCCGTCCACGCATCGGAGAGCCACTGCCCGGGGGCGCGCTGATAGCCGCGGTAGCTCCACAGGAATACCGCCAGCGCGATCATCGTGCCGACGAAGACGTCGCGCATCGGGGAGTGGTAGTAGTCGGAGATGCTGCCCAGGAACGGTTCCCGGTTCAGCAGGGTCCAGATCACCAGCGCCCACGGCAGGAAGAGGCCCAGGTAGCCGATCGCGCGCCGGACCTGCAGATAGGACACGATCAGCGGGTGCGGCGAGTCAGTAGCTGGCATAGGCCCGATCACCTCCGATACTGGCTCATCTTCACATATCGGCGCCGCCAGGTCACCCGAGTGCTAATGTGAACGTTCACGAGACGATTGATGTGAGAGGACTCATTCATGGTCGATGAGCCGCTCGTCGTTGGGATCGACTTCGGAACCCTGTCCGGCCGTGCCGTGGTGGTCCGCGCGCGAGACGGTGCCGAACTCGGTTCGGGCGTGTTCGACTATCCGCACGGGGTCATGGAGGCACACCTGAGCGCGGGCGACGGGCGCCGGCTACCACCCGGGTGGGCGCTGCAGGCCCCCGGCGACTACCTCGGCGTGCTGGAACGGGCAGTCCCCGCAGCCCTGGCCGAGGCTGGGGTAGACCCGGCGCAGGTGGCCGGTCTCGCGGTGGACGCGACGTCGTCGACGCTGCTGCCGGTGCTGGCCGACGGCACCCCGCTGAGCCAGAGCCCCGAGTTCGGCAACGAGCCCCACGCCTGGGTCAAACTCTGGAAGCACCACGGCGCGCACGCCGCCAGCCACGCCGACGACAGGCTCTACGCCGTCCACCGCGACGTCCACGACCACTTCGGGCGCGAACGCCCGGACCTGATGCATCGGCTGCGCGCCGGAGCGCGCGAGGCCTTCGCCACCGACCACGACAAGGAGAACCTATGACCATCGTCCTCGCCGAGTTGCCCGATGCCGATCAGACAGCCGTCGCCGCGGCAAGGCAGCGCGTGGCCACACTGCACGCCGAGCTACCCCGTAACCAACTCGTGGTGTGGACGGCGGGCAATGTATCCGAGCGGGTCCCAGGCACTGACCTTTTCGTCATCAAACCCTCGGGAGTCAGCTACGACGATCTCACGGCCGAAACTATGGTGGTGTGCACCCTCGACGGGGCAAAGATCGACGACGGAACCCCCAGCCACCTCACCCCCTCGTCGGACACCGCGGCCCACGCCTACGTGTATCAGCACATGGCCGAGGTGGGTGGAGTGGTGCACACCCACTCCACCTACGCCACCGCCTGGGCCGTCCGGCGCGAACCCATCCCGTGCGTGCTGACGATGATGGCCGACGAGTTCGGCGGGGAGGTGCCGATAGGCCCCTTCGCGCTGATCGGCGACGACTCCATCGGACGCGGCATCGTCGAAACACTGGCCACCTCCAACTCCCCGGCGGTTCTTATGGCCAACCACGGCCCCTTCACCATCGGCACTGACGCCAAAGCTGCTGTCAAGGCCGCCGTCATGGTGGAGGAGGTGGCCCGCACTATCCACATCTCCCGCCAACTCGGCGAGCCAGTTCCCATCGACCCGGAGGCAATCGCCCGGCTCTTCGAGCGTTACCAGAACGTCTACGGACAACACACTCAGGAGGCATGAGACATGAACAACCCATTCGAGGGCAAGCAAATCTGGTTCCTCACCGGATCCCAAGACCTGTACGGCCCGGAGACTCTGGAGCAGGTGGCGCGCCAGGCCCAGGAAGTAGTGGCGCACCTCGACCAGGCCGGGTCGATTCCGGTGAAGGTCGTCTGGCGTGAGACGCTCAAGGACCGCGACGCGATCCGCGCCGAAATGCTGGCCGCGAACGCCGATCCGTCGGTGATCGGTGTCATCTGCTGGATGCACACGTTCTCCCCGGCCAAGATGTGGATCCTGGGCCTGTCTGCCCTCGACAAGCCGATGCTGCACCTTCACACGCAGGCCTCGATGGCGCTGCCCTGGGACACCATCGACATGGACTACATGAACCTCAATCAGTCAGCACACGGTGATCGCGAGTTCGCATATATAGTTTCCCGGCTCGGCATCGCGCGACGCACCGTCGTCGGTCACGCCGCCACCGAGGCAGTCCAGGCAAAGATCGGCAGCTGGGCTCGTTCGGCTGCCGGCTGGAACGAGGCACAGAACCTGAAGCTGGTCCGCTTCGGTGACAATATGCGCAACGTCGCCGTCACCGAGGGCGACAAGACCGAGGCCGAGATCACATTGGGAGTCTCGGTCAACACCTGGGGTGTCAACGATCTCGTCGCCGCGGTGGACGCCGTGGACGAGGCCGCCGTAGACGAACTGGTAGCCGAGTATGAGACCAGCTACGACGTGGTCCCCGAGCTGCTGGCCGGGGGAGCTCGTCACGAATCGCTGCGCTACGGGGCCCGCCAGGAGATCGGAATCCGCTCGTTCCTCGAAGCGGTGGG
The DNA here is from genome assembly GCA_047972985.1 of Arachnia sp. Lineage (GTDB taxonomy): Bacteria > Actinomycetota > Actinomycetes > Propionibacteriales > Propionibacteriaceae > Arachnia. Next base: position 15,383 of record JBKEBG010000028.1, on the reverse strand, counting down.
AGCCGCGGCGTTCACATCGAATTTCGAAGATCTCGGTGGGCTCAAGCAGCTTCCGGGGCTTGCCGTGCAGCGCCTCATGGCCGAGGGCTACGGTTTCGGCGCCGAGGGTGACTGGAAGACGGCGGTCCTGGTGCGAATCGCCAAGGTGATGGGCTACGGGCTGCCCGGCGGGGCCTCGCTCATGGAGGACTACGTCTACGAGATGACACCCGGGAAGGAGAAGATCCTCGGCGCGCACATGCTGGAGGTGTGCCCCAGCCTGACCAGCACCAAACCGAGGCTGGAGATTCATGCGCTCGGCATCGGGGGTCGGGAGGATCCGGTGCGGCTGGTTTTCACCGCCGACCCGGGCCCGGCACTGGTGGTGGCAATGTCAGACATGCGGGAGCGGTTCCGGCTGACGATGAATGTCGTGACCAATGTTGCCCCCGATGCCGACCTGCCGAACCTTCCGGTGGCCCGGGCGGTCTGGGAGCCTGCCCCCGACTTCGCCACCGCGGCCGAATGCTGGATGATCTCCGGCGCGGCCCACCACACCGCGATGAGCACCGCCACCACCCGGGAGATGTGGGAAGACCTGGCCGCGATCGCGGGCATGGAACTGGCGGTGATCGACGACGCCACCACCACCCGAGGCTTCGAGCACGAGCGGCGCCAGGAGCTCGTCTACTACCGCCTCACCCAAGGAATTTGACGCGTGCGCGTGGCCCGGTTGTATGCGGCGGGAGATCTGCGCGTCGAGGAGGCGCCCGATCCCGAACCTCGCGAGGGGCACACCCGGGTGCAGGTAGGGGCGGTGGGGCTGTGTGGGTCCGATCTGCACTGGTTCACTGAGGGGGGCATCGGCGACGCTCGCCTGGATAAGCCCCTGATCCCCGGGCACGAGGTCGGCGGCCTAGCTCTGGATGGCCCCCACGAGGGTCGCCTGGTTGCCGTCGACCCGGCCATCCCGTGCTGGAACTGCGATCAGTGTTACGCGGGTAACCCCAACCTGTGCCGCCAGATCCGGTTCGCTGGCCACGCCGGCCTGGACGGGGGAATGGCCGAGGTCATCTCATGGCCGACGTCGAGGTTGGTTCCGGTGCCCGGAACCATGACCTCGGCCGATATCGCGGTGCTGGAGCCGTTAGGGGTGGCTATCCATGCGTGGGATCTGGGTGATGTGCAGTTGGCCGACCGGGTGGCCGTTGTCGGTGCCGGGCCCATTGGCCTGCTGCTGACGCAGCTCGCCTCCAGCCTCGGCTGCCCGGAGGTGAGCGTGGTCGAGCCGGTGCCTCATCGCCGAGCCGCCGCCAGGCAGCTGGGGGCCACAGCCGTCCTGGATCCGGCCGAGGTCACCCCCGAGCTCGCCAGCCACGACGTCGTCTTCGAGGTCAACGGCAACCCCGCCCCTGTCGCCGAGGCAATTGAGTTGTCCCGTCCGGCGGGCCGGGTGTGCCTGGTCGGGATTCCCGACCACGACGTCACGGCATTCCCGGCCGCCGCCGCCCGACGCAAAGGGCTCACCATCATGTGCGTGCGCCGAATGAAGGAGGTCTATCACCGGGCGATCTGTTTGGTCGAGGCAGGCATCGTCGACCCGGGGCGCGTGGTGAGTGACCGTTTCGCGCTGACCGAGGCTGCGGCCGCCTTCGACCATGCCTGTGCCCGCCGCGGGCTCAAGGTCATCGTCGAACCACATCCGTTTGGATAGGCTGCGTTGCTGTGACCCGGCGCGCTGGAATAGTTGAGATCGCCCAGCGTGCTGGGGTCTCAAGGCAGACAGTTTCGCGCGTGCTGAACTCCCCGCACCAGGTCCGGCCGGAGACGCGGGAGCGGGTGATGACGGTGATGGCCGAGGTCGGCTATCGGCGCAACTACGCCGCCCGGGCCCTGGTGACCCAGCAGTCGGCCCTCATCGGCGTGCTGTGGACCGGTGCCGGGTACTTCGGCCCGTCGAGTTTGGTGGCCAGTGTCGAGGTCGCTGCCCGTGCCAGCGGTTACGCCACGCTGGTGACTGTGCTGAACGAACAAAGCGAGGCAGAGGTTGATAGCGCTTTCGCGACGTTTCGTGAACGCGACGTCGAAGGCATAGTCGTCGTGGCGCCACATCAGGCGATGGCCGATATGGTCCGTGACCGGGGAGCCGGTACTCCCGTCGTGGTGGTGGCGGACATGCCGCTGGATGCCCAGCTGCACGTCGTGGCCGTCGAGCAGCGACTGGGGGCGCTGGACGCGGTCCGGCACCTCGTCGCCCAGGGCGCGCGACGCATAGCGCACGTCTCCGGGCCCCTCGACTGGTTCGACGCGACCGAGCGCATCGAGGGCTGGCGACTCGGGCTACGGGAGGCGGGGCTGCCCGAACCGCCGCTGCTCGTCGGGGATTGGGGTCCCGAGGCGGGATACAGCATCGGCGGCGCCATGGTGGCCAGCGGTGACCTGCCCGAGGCGATCTTCGCGGCAAACGATCTCCTCGCGCTCGGGCTGCTCTCGGCATTTCACGAGGCCGGGGTGACGGTTCCCCGTGACGTCGCACTGGTCGGCTACGACGACATCGAGCCCGCCGGGTATTTCTCGCCCCCACTGACCACGGTCCGGCAACCCTTCGACGAGGTGGGGGTTGCCGTGGTGGCGGTGTTGTTGCGCGCGATCAGCGGCGAGCCGGCCCAGCGGGTTGCCCTGGCACCTACGCTCGTGGTGCGGGCCTCCTCGCTGCTCTAGCCCGGAAATCCGCGGCACCCCTCGCGTGCCCCGATGGCGCCGCCCAGGCGGGCTCCTGCGGGGATCAGCTCAGCCAGGTCACGGCGTCGTCCACCCTTGCCACGGCCCCATTGGGCACCGCGACCCATTCGTCGTCGTAAGAGGCGCTGCGTCCGCTCAGCCATGCCAGGCCCGCGCGGATCGAGTCCCCGTGCGAGACCAGCACGCGGACCTCGCCGCCGCGTGCCTCAGCCATCGCTTCGCTCATGCGCTGCCGAACGTCGTGAAGTGACTCGCCGCCGCCGATGCGCACCGTGGGGTCGGACCAGTCAATGGCCGTCGTGGCCGCCCACGCTGCCTCATAGGGCTGCCCCTCGAGTTCCCCGACCGATTGTTCCCGTAGCCGTGGATCGTGGCTGAGTTGGCCGCCCAGGCGCTGCTGCACGATGCGGGCCGTCTCCACCGCGCGCACCAGATCACTTGTCACCACGTGCGCCACACGGCGCCCCGAAAGATCGTTGGCGATGAGTTCGGCAGCTTGCTCGGCCTGCCTGCGCCCCCGGGAGGTGAGTTTCGGGTGCGGGGTTTGCCCCTGCGTCAGGCGGAGCACATTCCACTGCGATTCCCCGTGCCGCACGAGATACAACGGCGCAGCCATGGCGCCCATTCAAGCACGCCCGAGACATCGCCCGGACGACGGGTCGGCTAGTGTGATGGCCGCGCACGAAGGAGTACATCGTGAAGATCCTCGTCACCGGTGGCGTCCGCTCCGGCAAGTCCCGCCACGCCGAGTCGCTGGTCGCGGGCAAGGCGGCGGTGACCTACATAGCCCCCGGCCCGAGCGCCACCGATGACCCCGATCCTGACTGGGTGGCGCGGATCGCCGCCCACCAGTCACGTCGACCCGCGTCCTGGACCACGCTGGAGACCAGCGACCTGGCCGCAGCCCTGCGCACCCCCGGCTGCGTATTGGTCGATTGTCTTGGGACCTGGCTCACGGCCCGCATTGATGCGCATGGGCTCTGGGAAGCCACCAGCGACGAGGCACAGCTCGTTGTCACGGGCCTGCTCGACGAGGCAACCCAGGTGCTTGACGGCCGCGACGACGTGGTGCTGGTGACCAACGAGGTGGGGCTTGGTGTGGTGCCGGCCCATCGTTCCGGCAGGATGTTTCGGGACCTGCTGGGGCTGGTCAATCAACGGATCGCGGCGGGCTGCGATGAGGTGCACCTCATCGTGTCCGGCCGGGTACTGATCCTTTAGGCCCCGAGCACGGCTCACGCACCCGACGGGGGCGTGCCGGATCCGGCGTGGCGGCTGCACAGCGCAGCCCCGGAAGCTAGCCGAGCGAAGCGCCGGAGCTCAGAACCATCAGCATCGTGGCGAAGCCCAGCTCGACGCTCGCCCCCAACACATCGCCCGTGACGCCACCGAATCGGCGCACCGCGATGACGAAGACCACCACCGCCACCAGCGCCGCCGCTACCACTGCGAGGGCGCCCCGCCACCAGCCCAGGCCCGCCCACCAGCCGCCGGTGGCCACTATCGCGGCGGCGAGCGCGACGAGCAGGGCGGCTACCCAGCCCGGAACAGTCTGGGTGAAGGTGGCCCCCAACCCGTCGGGCCGCGCCGGCCGGAAACCTGTCATGCACCCGATGGCCAGCCCGACCCGAGACGTGCACAATGCCAGCCCGGCCAGGACGCACGTGGACCAGGAGGGTTGTGTGGCCAGCAGCGACGACAGTGCCGCGGCCTGAAGCCCGATCACCAGGATGCTGGCCACCACACCGGCCGGGCCGGCTGTGCCCGACTTCATCACGCTCAGCGAGCGTGCGCTGTCGTAGGAAGCGGCCAGGCCATCGGCGGTGTCGGATAGTCCGTCGAGGTGAAATCCGCGGGTGCCGAGGATCGCGGCGGCCAGCGCGAGGAGCGCGGTCACCGTAGCGGGCAATGACGCAGCCTGCCCCACGAAAGCGACCAACGCCATGGCAGCCCCCAGCGGTAGTACCGCGAGCGGAGCCAGCATCATCGCGGCTCCGGCCCGGTCCCGATCAACGATGACCGGGGGTCGCACCGGCACCGCCGTCAGGGTCCCGACGCCAAGGCGCCAGGCGTCCAGCAGCATTCAGGCCCCGAGATCGGACAAGAGCGCCACGTCGCGCAGCACCGCGACGCCGCTGCGTAGGCTCGGGACCGCGGCCACGGCGCCCGAGCCCTCCCCGAGCCGCAGGCCCAGATCGAGCAGCGGCTCCAATCCGAGACTGGAGAGGGCGGCTGACTGGGCGGGTTCGGTGGAGCGATGACCCGCCGCGAACCAGGCGGCTGCCCCCGGTTCCAGCCGGTCTGCGGTCAGCGCGCAGGCGACGCTCATCAAGCCATCGAGCAACACCGGCACCCCGCTGCGGGCCGCCTCGAGTTGGTAGCCCACCGTCGCGGTGAGATCGGCCGAACTGAGCGCGGTGAGCGTCTGGAGCGGATCATCGGCCCGGGCTCCGACCCGATCGAGAGCGCCCTGAATGACCGATGCCTTGTGGGCGAGGGCATCATCGCCGATCCCGGAGCCGCGGCCGACGACGTCGGCGCCGGTCAGCCCGAGCCCGGCCGCGATCATCGCCGCGGCCGGAGTCGTATTGCCGATGCCCATATCCCCGCTGATCAGCAGGTCGGCGCCCGCGTCGATCTCCTGTTGGGCGATCTGGGCCCCGGCCAGCATGGCCGCGGTGGTCTGGGCCGTCGTGAGCGCGTCAGTGAGCTGAATCGCTCCGCTGCCGCGCCGGATCTTGTACGCCGTGAGTTCCGCGCGCGTGGCCTCATCGACATCGGCGAAGTCCTCATCGACGCCGAGGTCGAGCACCCGGACTGTCACACGGTGTTGCGCTGCCAGGGCGCTCACCCCGGCTTTCCCGGCGAGGAATGTGCGGACCATCGCCCCGGTGAGGGCTGGCGGGAAGGCCGAGACCCCGTGCGCCGCGACGCCGTGGTCACCGGCGAAGATGACCAAGCGCACATTGCTCAATGCCACCGGCGGTACCTGCCCCTGACATGCGCAGATCCATACCCCGATGTCTCCCAGGCGCCCCAATGCGCCCGGGGGGGTGGCTAGCGCCGCTACCCGGGCGGTGGCCTCAGCTCGGGCGCTCTGGCTCGGTAGTGTGATCGACACGGTGATCCCTTCGGTGGCTGTCAAGGCTGCTCAAGCGCAGAGTACTTGACCAGCCGTGGCTGGCTAGCGCGACCCCGTCGCGTAGCGGCCGTGCGCGCCGTGCAATGCTGGCCAGCGGTAGCCTTGCTCGGATTCCGGTCCCAGCCGCCACGGCGTCACTGGGTCGGCGCGTGGACGGCGACAGCAGCTAGGCCCGGCTCAGCTCGAGTAGCGCGTCGGTATCGACGTGCTCGGTGAGTGCTTCGGCGAGTTGGTCAAGCATCGCGGTGCGTCGCTGCGCGAAACCGGGGGAGTGAGGGCTCGGGGTCCATGTGGAGCCGGCGGCGGCGGCCACCTCGGCCAGCCAGGCTCGGCGGAATCCGTCGTTTTCGAATGCGCCGTGCCAGATCGTCCCCCAGGTGTTGCCCTGGCGGACTCCGTCGAGGAAAGACTCGGCCTCCTGGACCAGCACCCGGCCATGGTGGATTTCGTAGGCCTCAACCTGGTGCCCGCGCCAGCTGCCGATGGGGCGCGCCAGCACCTTCTCGGCGTCGAAGCTGACGGTGGTCGGGAGTAGCCCCAGCCCAGGGACGGTGCCGCTGCCAGACTCTACCTGGTCCTCAATGGAGGCAGCCAGCATCTGAAATCCGCCGCAGATCCCGAGGATCGGTCCACCGGCACGCGCCCGCTGAGTAAGGGCATCGGCAAGCCCCATCCGCCGCAACCATGCCAGGTCCGAAACTGTGGAACGAGAGCCCGGTAGCACCACCAGGTCGGCGGCGAGGATCTCGCTGGGATGCGCAGTGGCCGTCACGTCCAGCCCGGGCTCGGCGGCCAACGCGTCCAGATCGGTGGCGTTGGAGATCCGGGGGAACCTGACCGCGGCCACCCGCAGCGACCCGGCGGTATTCGGCACCCGGGGCCACTTCGCGAAGGCAAGTGCATCCTCGCTGTCCAGCCACACGTGCTCCAGCCACGGCATTACCCCGAAGCCGCGCAGCCCGGTGCGGGCGGTGAGCTGCTTCAAACCAGGATCAAGCACCGATTGATCACCGCGGAACTTGTTGATCAGGTACCCCGCGAGGCTGGCGCGGTCGGCATCGTCCACGATCGCCCAGTGCCCGTAGATCGAGGCTAGGACCCCGCCGCGGTCGATGTCTCCTACCAGCACCACGGGGAGACCGAAACGTCGCGCGAGGCCGAAGTTCACGTAATCGCCGCGCCGCAGATTGATCTCGGCCGGCGAACCGGCCCCTTCGGTGACGATCAGGTCGTAGCGGGCCTGGAGTTCCTCGTAAGCGTCGAAGGCTGCGGCGGCCAGCGCCCTACGCCCGCCGACGTACTCCCCGGCCTCTAGTGTTCCCGCGGCCTGGCCGCGTAGCACTATGTGGGCACGCCGATCAGTACCTGGCTTCAGCAAGACCGGGTTGTGCCAGCTGGAGGGCTCCACCCCGGCCGCGATCGCCTGCAGGTATTGCGCGCGGCCAATCTCGCTGCCGTCCGGGCACACCATCGAATTGTTGCTCATGTTCTGGGCCTTGAACGGCGCCACGCGCACACCCTGCCTCGCCCAGACCCGACACAGCCCGGCCGCGATCAGCGACTTACCAGCATCGGATGACGTCCCGGCGATGAGAATCCCTGCCACGTTCGGCATCCTCTCATGCGCCGACGAGGCCTGGTGGCTGGGAGCCCGAGGCGGCTACTTCACCGCGCCCCACGTGGTGACCGATCGTAGTGGCTTGAACCCCACGAAACGCCCGATCGGCTCCGCGTTCTCGACCGCGATCCGCGACAGATCCCCGCCCCAGCAGCGATAGGCCTCCAACAGCACCGAATCCGAGTCCGCGGTGACGCTGTGGGCAGCCAGCCGGCCACCTGAGGGCAAGATCTCCCACGCCTGATGGAGAATCTGCTGACTCAGCCCGCCGCCGACGAAGACCGCCTCGGGCCGCGGCAGCTGGGGCAGGTGCTCGTCGAGGTCACCGATCATGACCTCGACGCGGTCAGCCATACCGAAGTTGGTGCTGTTGAGTTCGATCCTGGCGGCCCGCTCGGGATGGCGTTCCACCGCGAAGGCCCGGTTGGTCGGATGCAGCCGGCACCATTCAATGGCGATGGAACCGGTGCCGGCTCCCAGATCCCACAAGACATCCCCGGCCCGCGGCGCCAGCATCGCCAGCGCCCAGGCTCGCAGCACCCGCTTGGTGAGGAGGCCGTCGGTGATGAACAGCTCGTCTGGTACCCCGGCGCTGAGGCCAGCCTGGGATAGGTCCATCCGAGCAGCCTAGTCGGTGGCTGACTGCGCAAACCGGCACAATGAACTTCATGATCATTCCCCGGCTCATTGTCGCTGCCGCCGCGTCATCGGCGGGGAAGACCACGATAGCCACCGGGCTGATGGGTGCGCTGCGGGCGGCCGGAGCCCAGGTTACCGGGTTCAAAGCTGGCCCGGACTTCATCGATCCCGGGTTCCATTCCTTGGCCACCCAACGGCCCGGCCGGAACCTGGACCCCGTCCTGACCGGACCAGACCTGGTGGCGCCCCTGTTCGCCCACGGCGCGCTAAGCCCGGCTCCGGCAGACATCGCCATCGTCGAGGGGGTCATGGGCCTGTTCGACGGCCAGCTGGGCCGCGACGGTTTCGGCTCCACCGCCCACATCGCCCGCCTCATCGAAGCCCCAGTGGTGCTCGTGGTCAACGCCGGCGGATCCTCGCGCACCGCCGCTGCGGCCGCCCTGGGGCTCCGCGCTTTCGATCCGGCGCTGCGGATCGGGGGAGTCATCATCAACCGAACCGCGAGTGATCGGCACGCCAGCGAATTGGCGGGAGTCTTCGAAGCCGCCGGGATGCCGGTGGTGGGGGTGGTGCCGCGCAGCCAGCACATCGAGGTGCCATCCAGGCACCTGGGTTTGGTGCCTACCGCCGAACGGGGCGAATCGGCTGCAACGGTAGCCGCGCTGGCCGAACACGTGGCCAGGCACGTCGACCTGGGCGCCGTGGAACAGATCGCAGCATCCGCCCCGGACCTTGCCACCACCCCCTGGGATCCACACCGGCAGGTCTCACCGGTGCCTGGACCGGTCCGCATCGGTGTTTTCGCGGGCAGAGCCTTCACATTTCGCTACGCCGAGACCACTGAGCTGCTGACCGCGGCCGGGTGCGACATCATCGACATCGACCCGCTCACCGACACCGAACTCCCCGCCGGATTGTCGGGCCTATACATCGGCGGCGGGTTCCCGCAGGTGCATGCCGGCGACCTCAGCGACAACGCCCAGCTGCGGGCCGCAGTACGTGAGGCGATCGGGGCGGGGGTACCCACCGTCGCCGAATGCGCCGGGCAGCTCTACCTGGGGCAGCATCTCGACGCAAACCCAATGGTCGGTGTGCTGCCGATGACCTCACGCATGACCCCACGCCTCACGCTCGGGTACCGCAGCGCCACCGCCCCCGCAGATACCCTCCTCGCCACAGCGGGCACTCGCGTGACGGGTCACGAGTTCCACCGCACCCTAACCCAGCCAGGACACGGGCAAGCGGCGGCCTGGGCCTGGGCCGGGCGGCAGGAAGGCTTCTCCGGCGATCCCACCGGCACCGGCAGCCCCAGCCTGCACACGTCATACCTCCACACGCACTGGGCAGGGGCACCCCACCTGGCCCAGCGGTTCGCCGACCATGCAGCATCCTTCGCCGCACACAGCGGCAGCCTGCCCGGGAGGCGGCCCCCCGAGGCCGTGGCCGTCGGCGGGATCGATCTGCGACACCACGGGGACCTCGATATGCACCCCGGCCTGATCGACCTTGCCGTCAACGTGCGTCGCCCCGGGCCACCGACGTGGCTGGCCGAGATCATCCACGCCACCACGGCACGGTTGGGAAGCTACCCCGATCCAGCCCAGGCACGGGAGGCAATCGCCGCCGCCCACGGGGTACCTGCGGCAATGGTGCTGCCCACCGCGGGTGGGGCCGAGGCCTTCACCCTCATCGCCCGGACCTTGGACGCCAAGCATCCGGTCGTGGTCCATCCGCAGTTCACCGAACCGGAGGCGGCCCTCCGTGCGGCCGGGCACACGGTTGCCCGGTGGCTGTTGCCGGTGGGCACCGACGCGCCGGTGCCCGCACTCGACGACCTCCCCAGCTGGGCCGACGCTGTCTTCCTCGGCAACCCCACCAACCCCACCGGCTGGCTACACCCACGCGCCAGCGTGGCGGCCCTTCTGGCCGCTGGACGACGCATCGTGGTCGATGAGGCATTCATGGACGCCACCGACGAGGCCGAATCCCTCATCGGGCCGCACATGCCCGATCAGCTGGTGCTTCGCTCGCTGTCCAAGACGTGGGGATTGGCGGGGCTACGCGTCGGATACGTCATCGGTGACCCGGCCTGGATAGCCCAGCTAGCCCACGCCCAACCACCGTGGCCCTTGTCAAGTCCCGCGATCGCCGCGATGGTTGCCACCAGCACGCCTGAGGCCCGAGCCGCGGCCGAGGCTGACTACCGCGTGATGGCCAGGTGCCGAGCCCACCTAGCAGCAGCACTGTGCGGGGCCGGATTCGCCAGTGTGCCGAGCCAGGCCCCCTTCCTGCTCATCGACACATCACCGTGCGGACCGGGCTCGGTCCGGGAACCACTGGCCCGGGCCGGGTTCGCCGTGCGCCGCGCCGAGACTTTCCCAGGGCTGGGACCGGCCTGGATCCGGGTGAAGGTTCCGGATCCCGACATCGCCGACTCGTTCGTCGCGGCTTTGGCCGCACTGAAAGGAGACCGACATCTCTGAGACATCTGATACTCGCCGCCTCCTGCTGATTGGTATCGGTGCGGGTGATCCTGACTGGGTGACGATGGAGGCATCGAAGGCCATCGCCGGGCTTGACGTGCTGTTCGTCGTGGTCAAAAGCGATGACCTCGACGACCTGGTCGAGGCGCGGCGGGTGATCATCGCCCAGCATCGTCAGCAGCCACTGCGAACTGTTGAATTACGGGATCCGCCGAGGCCGTGGCGCTCGGCAGCCGACTATCCTGCAGCCGTCGCGCTGTGGCGGGAACAACGACGCGAGCAGTGGGGGCAGGCCTTGGCCGCAGAGCTGGCGCCGGGGCAGACCGGTGGATTCCTGGTCTGGGGTGACCCCAGCCTCTACGAGAGCACCCTTGCCATCGTGCGTGAGATCACCTCAGGACTGGGGGCCCAGGCACCGCAGGTGCGAGTGATCCCTGGGATCAGCTGCGTGCTGGCCCTGGCGGCCCGGCACCAGATCCCCCTCAATCGTCAGGGAGCATCGGTGCAGATCACCCCGGCGAGGCTCGTGGCCGACGGGCTGCCGGCCGACGTTCAGGACGCCGTGGTCATGCTCGACGGCAAGCAGACCTTCGCGCTGATCGATCCCAGTGGCATCGAGATCTACTGGGCAGCTTTCCTTGGCACCCCTGACGAAATCCTGATCTCCGGACCGCTGGAGCAGGTGCGGGAACAGATCCTGCGCGCCCGGGCCGAGGCCGCCGCCCGCAAGGGCTGGATGTTCGACACATATCTCCTGCGACGTGTGGGCACTGGCTGACCGCGCGGCGGCGCTGGTCGCGCTACACCTGGGGGTCCGCGGCGGGGCTCACAGTGGCTGCGATAGGCTGAGCGTGCCGATGAATCGGGGAATCTGGTGGAAGTCCAGAACTGACGCGCAACGGTAGGTGACCTCACCGGTCACGAGTCCGGAACCTGACATCGGTGTTGATATCCGCGTCTCGCGATTGGACTGGAAGGAATCCGATGATTCTGCGCACTCGAATCCACCTGCCTGCTGTTGCGGCCGTCACGGCCGCCCTGATCCTGCCTGGCTGTGCCGGGGCCCCGGCACAGCCAGGCAGCACGGCTGCCGCCACCGCCACAGGGGACAGCGCCTTCGCTGCCTACCCCGTCAGCATCACCAACTGCGGCGTCGAGGTCACCCTCGCCGAGCAGCCCGCAGCCATCGTCACCTTGAATCAGGGCGCCACCGAAGTTGTGCTAGCTCTGGGCGATGAGGCCAATATGGCCGGAACCGCCTACCTGGACGACGAAGTTTCGGGCCAGTGGGCCGATGCCTACGCCTCGGTGCCGGTACTGAGTCAGGAGTACCCGACCAGAGAAGAGTTCGTCGCGGTACATGCCGACTTCGCCTACGCCTCCTACGCCAGCGCCTTCGCTGACGACGCCGTCGGGACGAGGCAGGAACTTGCCGCCGAAGGGACCCAGAGCTACATCAGCCCCTTCGCCTGCCCGGATGAGGCCGACCGGCCAGCAGTGACTATGGAAGCGGTCTGGAACGAGATCGAGGAGGTGGGCCTGCTGCTCGGGATGCCCGAAGCGGCGGCCGAGCTGCGCGCATCCCAGGAGGCAGACTTGGCGGCCGTAGCCGCGGCGGCCCCAGCCGCCCAGCTGACCGCATTGTGGTATGACTCCGGCGACGACACCCCCTTTGTGGGGGCAGGCAGCGGCGGCCCGCAGCTGATTCTGGATTCGGTCGGGGCTACGAACATTTTCGGCGACGTTCCGGGCAACTGGGTGGACGGTTCCTGGGAGGAGGTCGTGGCGGCAGATCCTGACATCATCGTCCTGGCTGATGCGTCATGGTCCCCGGCCCAGGACAAGATCGACTATCTCGAATCCGATCCAGTGCTCAGCGGACTCAGCGCCGTGGCTAATGGCGCGTATGTCACCGTCTCTTTCAGCGAATCAACACCTGGGGTCCGGCTGGTCGAGGGCGCCACGAAGGTGGCGGATCAGGTCGCCAGCCTCACCGAGTGATCGCCGTCTTCCGCCGACCGGGCGGCCACATCTTGGTGGGTGCACTGCTGGGCGTGTTCATCCTCGGGTTTGGGATCATTGCGCTGGGAATGGGATCAGTGGCCATTCCGGTGAGTGATGTGATCGATGTGGTTGCCCGCCGCGTGCGGCTGACCGACGGAGCCGGGGTGAGCCTCACCCAGGATCAGATCGTGTGGCAGATGCGGCTGCCGCGGATCCTCACCTGCGTCGCCGTCGGCGCAATATTGGCCCAGTGCGGCTGCGTCTTGCAGACCCTCACCCGTAACGAACTCGCCGATCCATATCTGTTGGGTATTTCCAGCGGCGCCGCCACCGGAGCCGTGGTCGGGCTCGTATTCGGAGTTTCGGTGCCGTGGGTGCCGCAGCGTTACACGATCGCATTCCTCGCCTTTATCGGTGCCGTCGTGGCTCTGGGCGCGGTACTGCTGCTGGCCACCGGGGGCTCGGGATCGCTGCCCCCGGTCCGTACCATCCTGGCGGGGGTTGCGGTGGCCCAAATCGCCAGCGCCCTGACCTCGATGATCATCATGGTCTTCGGTGAGCGGGGGCAGGCCAGGGACGTCATGTCGTGGACCCTCGGCTCGTTCGCTGGCGCTCGGATCGAGGGCCTGATGTTGCTATGTCTGGGGGCCGCCTGCTTCCTGGGAGTGCTGGTGTGGTTCGCGCCGACCTTGGACGCTTTCGCTTTCGGTGACACAGCGGCAGCCTCGCTGGGGGTGAATGTGACAGCGACCCGCTGGGGCATGCTCGCCGCCACCTCCTTGGCCACAGCGCTGACCGTCGCGATGGTGGGACCGATCGGGTTCGTCGGCCTGACCGTGCCCCACGTGATGCGGCTCCTGACCGGGCCCAGCCATCGCGCATTGCTCCCGATCGCCGCCCTAGCGGGGGGCGGTCTGATGCTGGTGGCAGACACTATTGCCCGCAGCATTGCCGACGGCCGGGAGATACCGGTGGGTGTGGTCACCGCACTGATCGGCGCCCCTGTGCTGATAGTCCTGCTGCGGCGTCAGGCGGCCCGCTCATGAGGCTTCGAGCCGAGGATCTTGGCTGGCGGGTGGGCCAGCGGAGCATCGTCAGCGGCATCAACGTGGAGGTCGGGGGGCCCGGCCTGACCACCGTCGTCGGCCCCAACGGCTCCGGCAAGACAACCCTGCTGCATCTATTGGCCGGGTTGCGGCCGGCCACCAGCGGCGATGTCTGCCTCGACGGGACACTCATCCGACGGATCGGTTCCCGGGAGCGAGCCACGAAGCTCGCGCTGGTGGAGCAACACCCACACACCGGGTGGGAGCTCCAGGTGCGCGAGGTCGTGGCGCTGGGACGGATCCCACACACGAGGCGGTGGGGCAGCGCGCCACACGCTGACACGGCGCTTCTGATCGAGGCGATGACTGCCACGGGTGTGCTACCGCTGGCCGATCGCATGTGGCAGACATTGTCCGGCGGAGAGCGACAGCGTACCCAACTCGCCAGGGCACTGGTGCAGCAGCCAGAGCTGCTGCTGCTTGACGAGCCGACCAATCACCTTGACCTCAAGCATCAGCTAGAGCTGCTCACGATCATCGCTGCCCAAGCAACGGCGAGCGTGGCGGTCCTGCACGATCTCGATCTGGCCGCCGCGTTCGCCGATCGGGTCATCATGATGCATCAGGGACAGGTGGTGGCCGACGGGCCCGCCGAGCAGGTGCTCACACCGGAACTGATCGCCCAGGTATTCGGGGTCACTGTGGAGGTGTGGCGCAGCGACCGGCTCCGGGTCAGCTGGTCGAAGACTGACCCGGCGGCGGGGTGAGAAGGTCATACGGCGGGACCACCTGGATCCCTGCGCATCGCGGCGGCCCCTGCACGCCGGCTACAGCGCGAAAAGGATCAGGCTGAGGGCCACCACGAACATGCCTGCCACCATGCCGTAGATGGTCTGATGCTTGTCGGTCTGGTACCGCCACGCACCGGGCAGGAGTTCGTCGAGGGCGAGGAAGACCATCATTCCCGCCACCAGGCCGTAGACCACTCCCAGCAGCGACGGCGGGATCACCCAGGTGATCAATCCGGCGGCCAACAGAGCGCCCACGGGCTCGGTGAGCCCGGACAGGGTTGCCCACCACAGGGCTTTGCCCCGCGACCCGGTGGCTGCGAATACGGGAGCGGCCACAGCAATTCCCTCTGGGACATTGTGAATTGCAATGGCCGCGGCCAAGGTCAGGCCCATTGCGGGGTCGGAATATGTGGCCAAGAAGGTAGCCATGCCTTCGGGAAAATTGTGCAGCGCAAGCACGAGTGCCACGAGCAGCCCCGAACGCAGCAACCGCGTGGTGCGGGTGCGGTCATCGTCGGAGAACTGCCCTCGGCCCTCGGTCTCGTTGGGATTGAGCTGACTCGGCAACAGCCGGTCGATGAGCATCACAACGGCGATACCGATGAAGAACGCGAGATATGTCACACCCATCGCGGTGCCCGGCGGGTAGGTCTGCGACAGGGTGCTGATGGACAGCGGCATGATCTCCATGAAGCTGACCATCAGCATGGCACCCGAGGAGAAGGCCAGCGACACAGCAAGCCACGGCCGGGACAGCTCCCGGCGGGTCACTGCGAGCACGCCGCCGATCGAGGTTGCCAGGCCGGCCATGAGCGAGACGAACCAGGCCTGCACCATGTGCCAAGTGTGCCAGAGCGGGATCGCGGTCTCCGCCCTGGGGCCCGAGCCCCACTGGCACCTGCGAGCCTGAGCCGGGTGTCTTCTCGGATGACCCCTGTA